>NZ_JBNDKT010000008.1:0-289638 GCF_050435685.1 Paraburkholderia sp. GAS448 | reverse complement strand
GTCCCGGCGAACTTCATCGGTTACGGCAGCTTCGCGTTGTCGGCAATGGTGGGTGTCGCGTACCTGATAAAGGAGCGCGGCGTGCTGGCGGACCGGCTGCCGGCGCTGGAAGTGCTCGATGACGTCATGTACAAGTCGATCGCGGTCGGTTTCGCCTTCTTCACGATTGCGACGATTCTCGGCGCACTGTGGGCCGCCGAAGCCTGGGGCGGCTACTGGAGCTGGGACCCGAAGGAAACGTGGGCGCTGATCGTCTGGCTGAACTACGCAGCCTGGCTGCATATGCGGCTCATGAAGGGCCTGCGCGGCCCCGTCGCCGCCTGGTGGGCGCTGACGGGGCTGCTGGTCACCACGTTCGCCTTCCTCGGCGTGAACATGTTCCTGTCGGGGCTGCATAGTTACGGCAAGCTGTAAAAGCAGATTCTGGAGCGGACCTCGTAGCCTTTGCTGAATGATCCAAGGGGGCTTTACTGGCGAGGATTTCGCGCTCGGAGCGAAAACGTTTTTGCCATCGACGCATCCGGGATACAGGCGGCCGCGCCCGCCGCCGAACAGAGCCAAACGCATTGGGGACCTCTACCCAGCACTTTCGGCGAGCCTTCCTACTTCTTCCTGCTCTCGATTCGCGCAAGAATGTATTCACGGGTCCAGGTGCTGACTGACCCACGGTCGGAGAGGCCGCCATGAGACGCATCTATTTTTTGCTGCCGAGCGCGCAATGCGCGAAGATGATCATTGGCGAGCTGCTGTTGAAGCGGATTGAGTGGCGGCATATCCACGTTATTGCCAACCATAATGTGGCGCTCGAGGATTTGCCGGAGGCTACGCTTGCGCAACGTAGCGACTTGTTGCCAGCGCTTGCGCGAGGTACGGCGGCGGGTTGCGCGACCGGAATGTTGACCGGCCTGGTTGCACTGGTCTTTCCGCCTGCCGGCCTGACCATCGCAGGCGGCGCTGTCGTTGCGATCACGCTCGCGGGCGCCGGTTTTGGCGCCTGGGCGGCCACGATGATCGGCGTCGATGTGCCGAATACACGGTTGAAGCGTTTCGAAGAGGCGATCGGGCGAGGTCAACTGCTGATGATGATCGATGTCCCACGGGATCGCGTCGAGGAAATCGAAGAGATGGTCAAGCTTCACCACGCGGAGGCTGACATCCAGGGAACGGACCCGACCATCCCCGCATTTCCGTAGTTTGCTCGCGCCTCGCAATGCGCTGCGGGTCTTCGCGCACGATGCTCCCCCGTGCGAGCCGTCGACCTCAGGAGGGTGGCCAACGGAGCCGCGCGCGGTTGCGGCCGGGCAACTAGCTAGCCGGCCGCAAGGAGCCGCCGATAGCGCTCCAGCACGCGTGGGACGTACAGGCGTGTTTCCGGAAGAGACGGCACGCGGTAGCCGGCGCGAATCACCGCGTTCTCCCCCGCGTTGTAGGCGGCCAGCGTGAGTTCGACATCGTCTTTGAAAAGGTCGAGAAGGAACCTCAGGTACCGGGCGCCAGTCAGCACGTTGTCTCGCGGATTCAGCATGTCGCCACCCGAAAAGCGTCTTGCTGTTTCCGGCATCACCTGCATCAGTCCTTGCGCGCCTTTCTCTGAAATCGCCTTCGGATTGTATCGGGACTCGACGTCGATCACCGCACGCAGGAGCTCGGGCTGAATGCGAAAAGCGCGGCTGGCTTCATTGATCACATCCGAGAACAGTGACGGGTCGATGTTGGCGTTCGAACGGTTCGTGCTGCGTTCGGCAGGCGGGTCGCCGGCGACGATCAGGCGCAACCCCGGTTTGCCCGGTACGTTGGTCAGGACGATCGCACCGCTACTGTCGACTGCTCCGAAAATCTCCGCGCGCGCAGCACTGGCCGACGCCATGCCAAGCGCTGCGCAAGCGACAAGTATCGCGTTTACCGGCCGGGATGAAGGGCGACAGCGCATGTTCGTGTTCCCCCTGCATCTGAATTGTGGTGCAGAGAAAAACGCATTCGCAATGGGGCACCTCCCTACACTTTGAGGCGTCAGGCGACTGCCGCGAGGCGTTGTCCAAAAATGTTACGTTTGTAATAGAAGGTAACCGTCGATAACGCGACGGTTCATGGTTCGACATGCTCGCCGCGGAAACAGATTTCTGTTTTTGGCCGTTCGTCGGTGAATAATATCTTAAATGGCGGATTATTCGAGAAATATCTCCGCTATCCGTATTGTCACCAATCTCCGGTCAAGGTCAAAGAAGTTCAAATTTGAAACATTCTGCCGGGGGAGCGAGCCATTTCAAAAGGGTGTATCCGTCCCAGATTGAGGTCGTTGCTGGCTTGCAAAGGCATGGCGCGAACCTTGCGAATGTCAGTCTGACAACGCTTGATTGCGTGGCTGGTGAATGGGAAGTTTAGGAATTCGAAGGTAGGGGGCGACAGAAAAAAACAAGAACGGCGGTAGCGCTTTCTAACTGCTGAACCGCCTCGTCGCGACTGGATCGTGGCAACCGGGAGTCAAGAACGTGAATACCAAATACCGCGTCGTGATCGCCGAGGATCACGATCTGCTGCGCAACGGTTTGCGCTCGATGCTCTGCGCGCAAGGCGACTATGACGTCATCGGTGAAGCGAAAGACGGCAAGGAAGCCTGTCAACTGGCCATGACGCTCAACCCCAATCTCATGCTGATGGATCTGTCGATGCGAGGCATGAATGGAATCGACGCCACCGCGGCCATCAAGCGGCGTTCGCCAAACGTGCGAATTGTGGCGCTCACGGTTCATCAAAGCGAAGAATATGTGCGTGAGGCGCTGCGCGCCGGCGTCGACGGTTACGTGCTCAAAGATGTGTCGTTCGATGAACTGCTGATCGCCATGCGCACGGTCGCGAAAGGGAAAAAGCATCTGAGCGCCGACGTGTACGGTTGCATGGTCGACTCGTTCGTCACGGGCCGCGAGGCGCCCGCGCCAAAAAAGGCGTGGGACCTCCTGACCGCACGGGAACGCAGCGTGCTGAAGCTGATCGCCGAAGGGCGCACTAACAGGCAGGTCGGGCAGTACCTGAATCTCAGTCCGAAGACGATCGAGAAGTATCGTGCAAGCATGATGCACAAGCTCAATATCGCCAATCTCCCGGAACTGGTCCTTGTCGCCATCAGCATGGGCCTGCTGACTTCTCTGGCGGCGAAGTGCTCTGAGCCGAACGCCGATGACACGCTGGTCCACTTGCCCGTCAATCCGGATCGACAGGCGCAATCCGATGCGGACAGGCCGCTGCCGGAGTACCGGCTGGGTGAGGCGGCGGGATGAGCCCGCGCGGAGTTCGAGCTAGAGAGTCCACGCCGCCGAGACCAGTGTCCCGCCCGTACCGGACGAACTGATTAAAAACGTACCGCCGTGCGACTCGACCCGGTGCTGCATCCCGATGAGGCCAAGACCCGTTGCGCCAGCGTCTTCTGTCGGCAGAGGCCGGTTTTCGTAGCCGACGCCGTTGTCCTGGATCGTCAGCAGCAGGCCGCCTGCAATACGACGGAAACCCAGTGTGATCTCGGTGGCTGCCGCATGCTTGACGGTGTTGTTCAACGCTTCCTGAGCGACTCTGAACATGTCCGCCTTGAGATACTCCGGCACGTCGTCGTCGTCGACGTCGCAGTTGAACACGACCGACATGTTCTCGGTGCCGCGCTCGACGCGCCGGCACAGCGAACTCAGTGCCGCGGGCAGGCCTAGCCGATCGAGCATCAGCGGGCGAAGTTCGCCGCATATCTGCCGCACGTCGCCGATCGTTTCGCGGATCCTGAGCACAGTCGCGTCCAGCAACTGGGCGGCGTCGTCGACCTGGCCGCGGCGGATGCGCATCCGGGCGTCCTCGGCCATCAGCTTGACGAGCGTCAATGCCTGTCCGAGGCCATCGTGCAGTTCCGCGGCGAGGCGTTGACGTTCTTTCTGTTGACCCATCGTCAGATACGTCATGCAATCCCGCGCGCGCGCTTCGGACAGAGGCGCCGCATCCGCAAGTCCGGGATCGCGAATCAGAGGTTCCTCGAAAAGCGTCAGCAATGCGCTGCGCCCATCCTGATTCGTCGGAACGGATTGCTGGTGCAGCACGAGCCGGGTCGGCTGACCGGTTCGACTGCCAAGCAGCACGCTAAAGGAATGAAATTCGCTGTGTGCGCTCACGGACAATTCGCTCGCAAGCGCAGCGTGAAGGTCGTCCGGCGCCATGTCGACGAGTTGCTTGCCGGCCAGGTCGGCGCACGAATAGCCAAACAGGGCCGCCGCGCTGCGGTTCGCCGACAGGAACGTGCCGTCCGGCGTGAGAATGGCCAGCGCCGCGCCGCGCGCATCGGTGAGACTACCCGTACCCAGTTCGTTGGGCTGGGCCGCAATGCCGAGCCTGCGCATTGCCTCGATCAGGTCGAGCAACTTCACCTGCAGTCCATCGGGCTGGCTCGTGTCCATGGAAACTCCCAATGCGTTGGCATAAGGAAATCGTAAGCTTACGGCGCATTGTAGGCCGCGACCGACATTCACCGCAACGGGGCATGTAGCTATGTCGCGACGTGGGGATTCCCCTGTTGCAAGCGGCGGACTTACCCGCAGGCGGGCATACCCTACCGTGCTTTGGGGGCCCTCATCCAATGACGTTCGAGAGCAAATTCATGAGACTGAACATGCAAGGTGGCGAGCCTTCCATAAGGCCACGCGCGTGGCGACGTCGTGCTCAGCATCTCGTTGCCCGGAGGGCGTGGGTTGAACGCCGGCCTTTCGTGGGCCGCGCGACCGGACCTTGCTTCCCGTATCTGGAGACCGCGATGAGAACGACCATCCAATGCTTGATCGGCGCCGTCCTGTTGACAGGCGCCGGATTGGCGGGAACCGCCGCATTGTGCGCGTCTGCCGCAGACACTGCCGATGGCGCCGACCCGCATATGCATCATCACCACATGATGTCGGGCACGATGCGCTCGACCGTGGACTACGTGCTGCCGCCGGTGAATCTCGTCAGGGATGACGGCAAGACGGTTTCGCTGATCGATGAACTGAACGACGGCCGGCCGGTCATCCTCACTTTCATCTACACCACCTGCACGACCATCTGCCCGATGGTCAGCCAAACGTTCGAGACGTTGCAAACCGAGCTGGGCAGCGGCCGGGACAAGGTGCACATCGTATCGATCTCAATCGATCCGGAGCAGGACACGCCTGCACGCCTCAGAACGTATGCAGCCAGGTTCAACGCCGGCCCGGAGTGGCAGCACTACACCGGCACGGTCGCGGCCAGCATTGCGACGCAACGCGCATTCAACGTCTATCGGGGCGACAAGATGAATCACACGCCGGTTGCCTTCCTGCGCGCGGCGCCCGGAAAGCCGTGGCTGCGTATCGACGGCTTCGCGACGCCGGCGGAACTGCTGAGCGCCTATCACGATATCGTCGCCTCCAGTTAGTCGTGCAGGGTCCAGCAAGGAGCGACGGAATTGGAAAAAAAACATCGTGTGCTGATTGTGGAGGACCAGCCTCTTTTGCGCAGCGGCCTTTGCCGCATGATTTCCGAACTGCGCGACTACAGCATCGCAGGCGACGCGAGCGACGGGCTCGAAGCCTGTCGTCGCGCCGCGGCGACAATGCCCGATCTGGTCTTGATGGATCTGTCGATGCCGGGCAGGAGCGGTTTCGAGGCGATCGCCTTAATCAAGCGCCACGCACCGCGGACACGCATCATTGTCCTTACCGTTCACCGCAGTGAAGAGCACGTGCGGGAGTCGCTTGCCGCAGGCGCCGACGGATACGTGGTCAAGGACGCGTCATTCGAAGACCTGGTCGGTGAGATGCGCCTTGTCATGGCGGGCAGGCACAATGCGAGTCTCGACGCGTACCGGGGCCGCGCAAGTTCGCCGGGCGTGCCTGCTGGCCTCCCGCAGCAAAACCAGGTGTGGAACGCGCTGACAGGCCGCGAACGCGCAGTGCTGCGTCTCGTTGCCGAAGGGCGCACCAACCGGCAGGTCGGCGAGTACCTGAAACTCAGCCCGAAGACAATCGAAAAGCATCGCGCAAGCCTGATGCGCAAGCTGGGTATAACGAACGTGATGGGCCTCGTGCGCATCGCGATCGAGATGGGCATCCTCGCGCTGAAGGATGAAGAGCGCGTGCGAAACCGCTCCTTCTAGAGCGGCGCAAACTGGAGGGTGTTTACCCACGTTTTTGGACGGCTCTCCCTACTTCTTGCCCGTATCGGCCTGAACAAGAATGCACTAACGGCTTCGGCGACGCCGAAGCGGTGGGTCGATACAGGGGGAAGCCGTGCACAACGAATTGTCCTCTTTCAAGCCCGGCAGGCCCGGGCGTCCGTGGCATTGTCCCCGCCTTGAAAAGAGCGCGCGACGCAGCCGCGGCTTCACCTTGCTCGAGCTGCTCGTGGTCATGGTGATCATCGGATTGCTGGCAGGTCTCGTCGCTCCGCGATATTTCGAACAGGTCGGCAAGTCCAACACGAAGATCGCACACGCACAGATCGTCTCGTTGGGCCAGGCGCTCGACCAATACAGGCTGGACGTCGGCGTCTATCCGACGACCGAGGAAGGTCTGCAGGCACTGATGACCAAACCGCAGAACGCGACGCGGTGGAGCGGACCGTATCTGCAGAAGGCGGTGCCGGTGGATCCGTGGGATCGCCCGTACCAGTATCGTTCGCCCGGCGAACACGGCGACTACGACCTGTTTTCGCTCGGCAAGGACGGACGAGGCGGCGGCGTCGGCGAGAACGCAACCGTCTCTTCGTGGTAGCGGCGCGTGGCGCGTTTGCCACGACGCCGGACGGGTGGTTCGCTGTCTGCAAGGAGAGTCGACGTGAAGTACGTGTTGCGTGTCTTCGATACCAGTGGCTCAGTCCAGACGGTTCGTATCGACAGCGATTCCTCGTCGGCTGCGGCGGCGCTCGCGCGCTCGCGCGGCCTGCGTGTCGTGTCGGTTAGCGCAGTCGCGGGACGGCAGCGCCGTAGGGCGAACTTGCCGGCGATGCCTGGCACCAGGTTCAACGTCGAACTGTTCGCGCGCGAACTTGCAGCGCTGCTCGATGCAGGCGTCGGCGTCGTCGACGCATTGCGCACGCTCGGCGGCAATGAGCGCCGCGAGGCCTCAGCTCAGGTGTATCGCGACCTGCTGCGGCAACTGGAGGAGGGGCAGTCGCTGTCCGCGGCGCTCGAGCACGCGAGCCACGTCTTTCCGACGGTTCTGGTCGCCTGCGTGAAGGCCAGCGAGCAAACCGGCGGCCTCGCCGATAGCCTGACCCGCTATTCGCGCAACAGTGCGACGCTTCATGAACTGCGCGCGCGAGTGGTGTCGGCGGCGATCTATCCGTCGGTCCTGCTGCTGGTCGGCGCGGCGGTCGTGCTGTTTCTGCTGGGTTTCGTCGTGCCTCGCTTTGCGACCCTCCTCGAACATAGCGGGCGCGAACTGCCGCTGCTCTCGAAACTGCTGATGGCCTGGGGCGGCATGGTGCACGCCCACGGCGCGGAATTGACCGTCGGCCTCGTCGTGGTGGCAGTGGCGACCGTTTTCGCCCTGCGCAGGTCGGCGGTGCGGAACTGGATGGCCGATCGTCTGCTTGCGTTGCCTGGCGTCGGGCAACACTTCCGCGTTTTCCGCCAGTCGCAGTTTTATCGCACGACCGCCATGCTGGTCGATGGCGGCATTCCCGCGGTCCGGGCGTTCGAGCTTGCACGAGGGCTGGTGGGGCGCGCAGACCAGGTCGCGCTCGCCGGCGCCCTGCAGCAGGTGCGCAACGGCGCAAAGATCTCCGATGCGTTTCAGCAAGCCGGGCTTGCCAACGCGATTTCCTATCGGTTGCTGACCGTGGCGGAGAAGACCGGCGGCCTCGGGCCTGTTCTTGACAGGATCGCCGCGTTTCAGGAGGCGCATGTGTCTCGTGCGATCGACCTGATCTCACGGTTGATCGAACCGGCGATGATGATCTTTATCGGCGTGGTCATCGGTGGCATCGTCGTGCTGATGTATATGCCGATTTTCGAAATCGCATCGAGCATTCAATAGACCGTCCTGGGGAATCGCGTGGATACCGTCAGCACGACATCGGAAAGTCCCAGCGTCGAACTGCGCGACGCACTGCGAACGCTTGGCGAGCGGCATGGCTCGGGCATTCGCGCGCTGGAGGAACTGATGGCGCAGACGGCGCTGGGTGCGGACGAGATGCGTATCCAGCTGGCCGCGCAATTCCGGATGAAGCCGATCGGCATGCGCGAGTTGAATCAGCTCGAACCTGATTTCGAGGTGTTTTCGTTCGTCGAAGCGACGACCCGGCTATGCGTGTGCTTTCGCGATCGAAGCAGTGGCAATGGGCTGCTGTTCGTCATCGCGGATCCGCTCGATGCGCGCACCCGTGGCTGCGTCGAACATCGCATGCGTTTGCGGCCGACCGTGCCGTACAGCTGGGCGCTCGCGAGCGTGGGAGACATCGCCGCGTATCTGGCGGTGCGCGAAAAGGACGTGCGAGCGATGGACTCACTCGCGTTCGACGATCCGATCCAGAAAGCAGTCGATCCTTCTTCACTCGCGTTGAGCCTGCAGGGAATCAGCAGCGACGACAGCCCGGTGGTGAGGCTGCTCAATTCGACGATCTACGACGCGTTGAAGATGATGGCAAGCGACATACACCTCGAATGCCGGGCGAACGGGTTGATGATCAAGTGCCGCGTGGACGGCGTGCTGACCGTGGTCGGCCGCGTTGAAGGTCGCGACGTCGCGGATCAGGTGCTGTCGCGCGTGAAGGTGATTTCCGAACTCGATATCGCGGAGCGCCGCGTGCCGCAGGACGGGCGCTTCAAGGCACAGTTCGCAGGCCGCGAGATCGATTTTCGTGTGTCGATCATGCCGAATCAGTTCGGCGAGGATGCGGTGCTGCGGATCCTGGACCGCTATCAGCTTTCGCAGGCCGCGGGCGGTCTGACGCTCGAGGCGCTGGGCTTTCAGGAAGCCGATACGCGCTTCATGCGCTCGGTCGCATCGATGCCGTACGGGATGCTGCTCGTGACCGGGCCGACCGGCAGCGGCAAGACGACGACGCTCTACGCGATTCTCACGGAAATCAACAATGGCCTCGAGAAGATCGTGACGATCGAAGACCCGGTCGAATACCAGCTGGGCGAGATCCTGCAGATTCCAGTCAACGAAGCGAAGGGACTGACGTTCGCGCGCGGACTGCGGTCGATTTTGCGGCACGACCCGGACAAGATCATGGTCGGCGAGATCCGCGATCCGGAAACCGCGCAGATCGCCGTGCAGGCTGCGCTAACCGGTCACCAGGTTTTCACGACCGTCCACGCGAACAACGTGTTCGACGTGATCGGCCGCTTCACGAACATGGAAGTCGATCCTTACAGCTTCGTGTCCGCGCTCAACGGCGTGGTCGCGCAGCGCCTTTTGCGGCGGTGCTGTCCCGACTGCATGACAGGCGAAACGATCGACCCCGACACGCTGGTCCGTTCGGGCATCGATCCGGATACCGCGGGCAGCTACCTCTTTCGTCGCGGCACGGGCTGCGCCGCGTGCCGTGGCAGCGGGTATCGCGGACGATGCGCCATTGCAGAGGCGCTGCGCATGAACGACGAACTGCGGCAACTGCTGTCGGAGCGCGCGCCACTCGGGCATATCAAGGCGGCGGCGCTGCGCTATGGCATGCAGACGTTGCGCACCGCCGCGGTCGAACTCGTCAAGCGCGGCGAAACCACACTCGAGGAGATTAACCGTGTCACGATGGTTGAATAGCCCGGTGGCAGTCGGGGTCGGCACGCGCGAGATCGTCGTGGGTGCGCGCTTGCCTCTGCTGTCGCGTCTGCGCAAACCCGTGGCGGCTGCCGAGCCCGCCAACGTCGCGATTCACGAGGAGCAGTGCTGCACCGAACCGGGCCTGCTCGACGCGCTGCGCACCGCGCTTGTGACAACGCCCGCCACCGACGCCGCGTTAGCGGAACAGGTGAAGGCGCCGCAGCGGAGCGCGTCCGTGGTACTGGACGATTTCTGGGGCAATCACGCGATATTGCGCGGCGACTTCCGCACGCTGCGCGCGCGCGAACTCGAAGAGATCGTGCTGGCGCACTTCACCGATACCTACGGGATCGACGGCGAGTCTCTGCTGGTGCGCTTCTGCGTGCAGCGTGGCGGCCGGGCGCTTTTTGCCAGCGCGATGTCGCGTGCGCTTCATGACGGGATCCGCGAGGTAAGCGCATCCGCGCGAGTCCGGATTAGCCGGTTGAGGTTAGGGCTTCCGGAGATGCTCAATCGTGCAGGCCCCGTCGCTGACGACGGCGGCGAGGCGCTGCTGATGTTCGTCGCCCACGAGCTGTTGCAGGCGGTCATGATCAAACAGGACCGCTGGGTTGCATACGACGCACAGCGCCTCTTTCCCGGTGATGCCGGCGACGCATCGCGGCTTGCTGAGCTCGCCGAGCAACTGTTCGAACGCTCGGCGACCAGAACGAGCCTGAGGCGCGAAGACTGCAGGATCTACCTGTCCGGGATCGAGACGGATCTGGCGCCGTTCGAAGCGCGTTTCGCCGCGGCGATCCGGCTGGCGCAGCCGGCGATGGACAGGTCGCCCGCCCACCGTCTGATGGAATACGCGCAATGATCCCGCGCCTCGACATCGACTTCGGCCAGCGCCGCGCTCGCCCCGCGATGAGCGGCATGATCCTGCTGTGCGCCGCCGCGGTGCTGCTGCTCGCGAGTGGCGCGCGGCTCTGGCATGCATACGGGGAAAACGATCGCGCGCAGGCGGCACTGGAGGCGCTCCGCCAGCAGACCCTCGCGACCAGGCACGTGACAAAGGCGCCGCCGACGCCGGCCGTCAAGCTCGCGGAAAAGCAAAGCCAGTCAATCCTGCGTGAACTGACCGTGCCGTGGCAAGACCTCTTCTCGATCGTCGAAGACTATCCGGACCACGATGTCGCCCTGATCGGCATCGATCAGAACCCCGCCCAAAGCCAGATCCGGATCACGGCGGAAGCGAAGGACTTCGACGCGATGATCGCTTACCTGAAGTATCTGCAGGCGAGCATGCTGCTGCGCGAAGCGGTACTCAACGATCATCTGATCGAGACGAATGTGCCGGGCAAACCGGTGCGCTTTCAGATCACTGCCGTCTGGAGAAAGTCATGAAAGCCGACCAGCTGCGGGACATGCTGCTGACCCTGCGCTTCGAGATGCGGCGCTCGTTAGGCTTGCCGGGGCTGCTCGGCGCGGTGATGATCGGCGCTGCCGCCGTGGCAGGGGCAGCGATCCCCGGTGTGGAGTCCGAAACGCACGAGATTCAGGATCCTGCGCGGCTTGCGCGGGCGGCGAAGGCGCACCACGTTGTCGATGACCGCAGCGCGGCGGTGGACGCGGTGGCGCTCGACACCTTGCCGGAACTGTTCCCCGGTTTCACGCAAAGCGCGGACGACATCGCGGCGATATTCGCGCAGGCCCGCGACAGCAATTTGACGCTCGGGTCCGCCGAATATCAGGTGACGACCGAGTCCGGCGCGCGCTTCATGCGGTACCAGGTGCTGCTGCCGGTCAAGGACCAGTACAGCGCGATCCGGCGTTTTCTGGCGTCGGTCCTCAACCATGTGCCGAATGCGGCGCTACAGGAAATCCACGTCGAGCGTCCCGCGGTGGACGGCAATATTCTCGATGCGCGGGTTCGCTTCGAACTCATCTATCGGACAGCGCAGCCATGAAACCCGCTCTGGTCAAACGCGTGCTGCTGACCTTGTGCGGGATCGCCGCCGTGGGGGGCGGCTATCGCTCGCTGGTCGCGGTCACCCGGACGCCGGCGGCGACTGCCGCGATCAACGGCCCGCACCGTGACGACGCACGGGCGCGAACCGTCGCCGTTCATCGCCAGTCGTCGCGGCACGCAGATCCGCACACAGCAGCGCCGGCGACGCCCCGCGCGAGACTCGTCTCCCTGCGCGCGCCACTGTCAGTCGAATCGACCCGCAATCCGTTTGCTGCCTCTTCGTGGCTTCCGCCGCCGCCACCCGTCGTCGTGCCGGTCGTACCCGAAGTGCGGGCGGCGCCGCCTACGGCGCCGCCGGTGCCTTTCACTTACATGGGGCAGCTGGACGCGAAAAAAGCGAAACCCCAGGTGTTTCTCAGCAGCGGGGATCGACTGCTGATTGTTTCGCCAGGTGACGTCGTCGATGAGCAGTACCGCGTCGAGTCGGTTTCGGAATCCGACGTGGTGCTGACTTATCTGCCGCTGAACCTGATGCAGGTCGTATCCATTCCAAGAGAGGGAAAGTAAATGAAAACCTCATGGAGCCGGGGTGCGGGACGCGACAGGGATAGCGGCCCATCGACACACTTCTCGCCTTTTGTCACGTTCCCCGATCATCGTTCGCCATCTGGGTGGATCGCGAAAAAGCGTCTGCTTGCGATCGTCGTGTCCATGGTCGCCTTTGGCGGGTGCATGCACGTTCCGAACGTACACGACGATCCGACCAACGCCGAGGTGAAGCTGAACTATCTGCGTGATCGCAATGCCCAGGTCAATGCATTGCTCGACCAGGCCGATCAGTACCGTGCCAGCTATCAGTTCGATCTGGCGATCCAGAAGCTATACGCGGCAAGCCAGATCGATCCGACCAGCGAACGCGGGCGCAAGATCGGCGCCTTGATCGACCAGGACCGCCGGGACCTCGCGATCCTGCAGGAAGCGGACCGTATGATGCAGCGCGGTTCATACGGACCGGCAGCCGATCGCGTACACCGCGTGCTATTGGATAATCCGACCAACGCTCTCGCGTTGCAGTTGCTCAAGGAAATCGACGACAAGCGCCGGCAGCAACGTGCGGACAAGGAAGAGGCGCTTGCCACGTCGTCGATCATGCGCCGGCCGGTCACGTTGCAGTTTCGCGATGCCAACGTGCGCATGGTTTTCGAAGCGTTATCGCGCACCTCGGGTCTGAACGTCATCTTTGACCGCGACGTCCGTGCCGACCTGAAGACGACGATCTTCGTGACGAACGCGTCGCTGCAGGACACCGTTGACATGATCCTGATGCAGAACCAGCTCGACAAGAAACAGCTTAACGCGAACACGCTGTTCATCTACCCGGCGACCCCTGCCAAGCAGCTTGAATATCAGGAGCTGAAGGTGCGCACGTTCCAGTTGTCGAACGTCGACGCCAAACAGATCCAGTCGCTGCTGAAGAGCCTGCTGAAGATCAAGGAGGTCGTGATCGACGAGCACGCGAACACCGTGACGATCCGCGGCACGCCGGACACCATCAAGGTTGCCGAGGAGATGATCGCGGCGCAGGACTTGCCGGAACCGGAAGTGATGCTGGAAGTTGAGGTGCTGGAGGTATCACACGAGCGGCTGTCGGATCTCGGGATCGCATGGCCCAATTCGTTCACGATGTCGACGCCGAGTACGGTGGACACATGGGGCGAGTTGCACCATCTGCCCATCAATGCGCTGAATGTTAGTGGCCTGTCCGCGACGGCGAACTTCAAGCTTACCGATACCGACGCGAACCTGCTGGCGAGTCCGCGCATCCGCACGCGCAACAAGGAGAAGGCACACATACTGATCGGCGACAAGGTGCCGGTGATCTCGAGTTCCAGCACGCCGAGCACCAGCGGTCCGTCGTATACGCAAATGATTCAGTACCTCGATGTCGGCATCAAGCTCGAAGTGGAGCCGCAGGTCTATCGGGATGGCGACGTCGGTATCAAACTGAATCTCGAAGTCAGCAACATCACGAAAACGATTCAGAGTGGCAACTCGCAGACGGGCCTGAGCTCGCTCGCTTACCAGATCGGGACACGCAGCGCGTCGACGAGCCTGCGCCTGAGGGATGGCGAGAGCCAGATTCTTGGCGGCCTGATCTCGGATGAAGATCGCAGGAGCGCCGACAAGGTGCCCGGCCTCGGCCAGTTGCCTGTGCTCGGGCGCCTGTTCTCGGACCACAACGGCGACCATGTGAAGACCGAGATCGTGTTGCAGATCACGCCGCACATCGTCCGGCCGCAGCTTGCGGCGGACGCGGACACGCAGGAAGTCTGGTCCGGCACCGACGTCAACGTACACGCTGACCAGCTTCGACTCGATCCTGTCATTGCCGGCGCGGACGTACCCGCGGCGGCTGCTGCGAAGCCGTTGCCCGGAAACGTGGGCGGCGGGAGGGTAGCGGGTGCCCCGTCCGATGAAGCCGCAATGAACCGTTCGGCGGGGGTGCCGCCGACTGGCTCATTTGGGCAAATGCCCCCGGCGCCGCGCACAACGCCGCCGCCCGTACCCTATGGCGGACGCTTCTCGACGCTGCCGGCCGCGCCCGCGGCACAGCCGGGGCAGAGCGGGGCGCCTGGTCCTGGCACGCCGCCAGCAGCGGAACCGAGCGGAGGCGACGCTGAGCCGGGCCCCGGTGCGACCGTGTCGCCGGTGCCGGCGCTTCCGCCTCCGCAGGCGGCGCCTGCACCGGCACCCGCGCCGGCTCCGTCGATGCTGCAGATGCCGCCAGGCGACATGCCGAGCGACAACCCGCTCCGATCGATTCAGAACGGGTACTAAGCCGTGGCAATCCTGACGAACGCGGACCGCCAGCGCGGCGCAAGTCGACTCGGTCAGCGCGGCTTCACGCTGATCGAGATGGTGATCACGCTCGCGCTCGTGGGCATCCTGGCGCTGGCGATCATGCCATTTTCCGAACTCGTGGTGCAGCGTCAGAAGGAACAGCAGTTGAGCGCCGCGTTGCGCGAGATCCGCACGGCACTCGATGCGTACAAGGACGCGAGCGATGCGGGTCTGATCGATAAGGAGGCGGATGCTTCCGGCTATCCGCCGGCGCTGACCGTCCTCGTGACGGGCGTGAAGAATGCGAGGGATCCGAAAGGGGGGCTGCTGATGTTTCTTCGCAATGTGCCGCGCGATCCGTTCTTCGCAGGCGAGCCGGACACTGCCGCCGAGGATACCTGGAAGGTGCGGGCTTATGGTGAACCGCCGGACGAGGCTGCCGCCAGCGGATCGTCGGGGAGTGCCGAGGGCGGCAAGGATGTGTTCGACGTGTCGTCGAAATCCGATCGCGTCGGCATCAACGGCATTCCTTACAAACAATGGTGACCGTCCATCATGAAACCCGCTCATGCGCGCAGGACTCGCGGTTTCACGCTGATCGAACTGGTCGTCGTGATGGCCATCATCGGCCTGCTTCTGACGATAGCGCTGCCGCGCTATATGCACAGCATCGAACGCGGCAAGGAACAGGTGCGGCTGCAGAACGTTGCGGTGATGCGCGATGCGATCGACAAATACTACGGCGACAACGGCCAGTACCCGGACACGCTCGATGAACTGGTGGCGAAACACTACCTGCGGGCGGTTCCGGTCGATCCGGTCAATGGCGACGACAAATGGGCGGTGATCGCATCGCCCGACGAAACCAAAACGGGCGTGTACGACGTCGCGCCCGCGAGTAGTGCGCAGGGCACATCCGCTGATACAGAGGGAGCAAACAGGTGAGTCATGCCGCTTGCTCATCGCGTTGGAGCGTGCGCCTGAAATCGGGTACGCGGCATCGAAACCGGCCTCGCACTGCGCCGCAGCGTGGGCTCGTGCTGCTGGCGCTATTGATCGCGCTGATGCTGATGTCGATCGCGTTGGCGGGCGCGCTCGACGTGTGGTCGTTGCAACTGCGGCGCGAGCAGGAGAAGCAACTGTTGTTCGCCGGTGATCAGTACCGGCAGGCGATTCTGCGGTATTACCGCGTCGGCCGAGCTTACCCGGCATCGGTCGACGACCTGCTGAATGACACGCGCTTCCCGAGGCTCATGCATCATCTACGTCAGGCATATCCGGATCCGGTCACCGGCAAGAACGATTGGCTTTTCGCGCGGCAGGGAGATCGCTTTTACGGTGTCTATAGCAGTTCGGAGGCGCTGACGATCAAGCGCGCAGAGTTTCCGGGGCGATATGCGGACTTCGAGAACGAGCAGACCTACGGCGGGTGGAAATTCATCTACCTGGCCCCGGGGCTGCGCAGCAATACCTCCAGTGCGGCTAGCGCGGCGCCCGATAGTCCGGTCATGTCCATCACCCCGCAGAATGGCGCCGGACGCCTTCCTTCGGGGCTTGGCCCGTCCGTATTGCGATAGCGCGGCGCCGCATGTGCGCGGTCATTTCGAATGCCATTGAATGTGCGGACCCGCACACGACCGAGCATATTCTCTTCGTCGACGCCCAGTGCAGGAGCCGGGCAGCTGTTTGGAGCGCTCGCGCGTCAGCCCTAAAGAAATCGCCATTTTTGTGTGCGCTTCCTAATATCAACCAGACGTTCGGGGAGTAGAATTCCGCCCATCAGCGTACTGCATTGCAATACGCAACCGCCGACGCTTTGACCACGCGCTCAGGCGGACGACACCCACGCCCTTGTCCTTTATCGTCCACGGGCATGACGCAATCATGAGTGGGGCGCTCCATGGTGATTTTGGAAAAAAACGTCGCGACGGAATTGATTGAGCGGAAGGATCACGCCCTCGAACATGTTGGGTTCGATGGCGAGAAGCGGACTTATTTCCCGGCCAGGTCAATGTGGTTGAGGTTGGAGCAGCTTCATGTGGCGCAACAGCTCGCGGAGCCTCTGGACGCAGACAAACAGCCAACACTTTCCACGTCGCTGCACGGAGTGGCACATCTCGATGGCCAGGAGCTGTCGATCATTGGCGACGCTGGACACGCGATGCACACAGTTGAGGTGTCCTTCCATGCACGGGACGTCAGCAAGGCTGACCGGTTAGGTCTGCGCGAGTTGGAGGACGAACTCGGTATTTCGTTTTCCGACGTGCCGCTCGGTACTGCTCGTCTGGGTGTCAATCGGGCCGACGCAGAGACCGGAGAACCCGATCAGTGGTGGCTCGCCTGCCACATTCCCGAAGCCTGCATACAGGCGCTTTCGAAGGCGATGTCTGATGGCCAGCTTGGCGCGGTCGAGTTAGGGCTGGCGCTGCGGCACCTCTACGCGGACGAAAGTGCTATGGCTAACCCTCAGCGTGAGCCGATCCTTTTTCTCAGGCCCAACAAAAGCGACGGCACAATTGAATGGCCGGAAATCGCAATTGGCTATGTCACCCACCTTCGTATTGACCTCGCAACGACTCAATTGCGTGCCGCGGCGAGCGGCGGCCGCGATGACGAATCAACGACGAACCCTGTCGCGGATGCCGTGAACTCACTGGGTCTCAGGCTCGCTAGCCTCATGACCACGGTAAGATGGCTCGGCTTCTTCATCGCCATATTGCTCTTTCTCGAGGTTCTCGAGAGGCTCTGATCAGGCACGCTCGAAAACGTAGAACCACGCAACGGCAGCGTATAGACGGAATAGCTTCTGCAGAGCGAGTCCGCGCAAACCGAGGTCGAACTGGGTTTCGCAGGTATGACGGCGGTAGATTTTCACAGGCAAGTCTGCAAGCAATGTCTGCATTGGCCATTGAACCGTAAGGTCGGGCCGACGTGAAAGAAGATCCTTAGCTAAGCCCCCTTCACGGCACTTTCAGGTTGGCGCTGGGATCGACGAACAAGATGGAGCATGAAAAAAGCCCTTGGGGCGGTGGCCAGCCGCCACCAGCCTGGCGGCATCGTTGCGACGTTGGCTGGCTTCGTTTATCAACAAATCAGGGAACCGCCCAAGGGCATATGTGCATTCCTTGCCATCCAGCCGTCAGTCAAACTTCCACGACTTCGAACCTGCCACCGGGGCGAGCAGATACCTGGAGTCGCGGTCACGGAGCTTATAGGGCTTGCCCTGTGGTTTGGCGTTCAGCAGTAGCGCGTGCGTGAGCTTCATGGAGTTCTCCTCGGCGGACAACTACCCTGAAATTTACCCGCAATGTACCCGCAAGACTGGTGGGAGCAGGCGGATTCTTGTGGATGATGTCGGACAGATTCCGATGCAGAGTGAGACGTGGCTGAAATTGCTTCAGACAAGCAGAAACACGCCTGAGAGGTGGGTGTTTGTCTCTTGACCTTGGCCTTTCAATGGATGACAGATCTAACGTGATCTACGACATACGACGCTCATCTACCAGAAAGAAGTCATAGGCACGGGCCTCGGACTCGCCATCGTCAAAAAGCTTTGCCGAGTGTTGAACGGGCAGAATAATTTTGCTTCACGCGAAGAGGGCGGGACCAGTTTCAAAATCCAGTTCCCGCTCGTGCCGCAGAAACCTGAGAGATCCAAAGTATCGCACGCGGCGGCAACGAGGCTCCGCTAGCGCGCTCTACTTTACGCCGCCTTCGAGAAATTCCGCGGCGTGGTCGATAAACGCTCTCACTTTTGCCGGTAGAAGCGTTCGCCCGCTGTAGGCGAGGCGGACTTCGGCCGCAGTATCCGCGATTTCAAACTCTTCCAGCAAACGCACCAACCGGCCGGCCTGTATGTCCTGCTCAACAAAGCTGGCTGGCAATACACCGACACCCAATCCCTCGAGCAGAACGCCGCGATTGAAGACCGGATTGTTCGACGTGATCTCGTAGTTGATCGGCACCGCAATGGTTTCCTGTTCCGTTCGAAACGTCACGATCGGTTTGTGCATGGAAGGCGGCACGGTGACGAACATATGGTCCACAAGATCCATTGGATTCCGGGGTCGCGATCGCGTTCTCAGATAAGCCTCCGTTGTGACGATAACCAGCGGCAAGCGCTGCAGAAGCCGGGTCACGGCCAGATCCGTCGCGAGCATGAAAGGCAGGACGATACCGAGATCGTAGCCGTCGGCTGTCAGATCAACTGGCCGCTCGGTGAGCGTGATATCCAGCGCGATGTTCGGATACTTGCGTTTGAAGGAGGCAACCAGTGGTGCAAGCCATGTCAGCGTGGCAGTCGTATGCGCGACCAACCGAAGTACACCGGCCGGCACTCGGCCATGGTTAGCGGCGTCGGCTTCCAGGCAGTCGAGATCGTCGAGGATGCGGCAACACCCGTCATAAAAACGCTCTGCAACCTCTGTCAGCGAAAACTGGCGGGTGGAGCGATGGAACAGGCGCGAGCTTAGACGGTCCTCCAACGAAGCTATCGCGCGCGAGACCGCCGACGGCGATAAGCCCAGAATTTCCCCCGCGCGCCTAAAGTTTTTGACCTCGACGATCGTGCGAAACAGACGCAAGCTTTCGATGTATTCCATTGGAACGTCCTGTGCGAGCCGGTAACGGCTCAGTGCGTCTGCTGGCTGCTGTTTCCAACCAGGCGCTCGAGCTCGAGCAGGGCGTCGCCGAGCGCGTCGATCGCGCCATTGGCTGTTGTGGCTGTCGCGGCGCTGCGCAATGCATGCTGCACGATGTCGTGCACGGCATGGGGTTTCGGTTGCACGCCTTGAGGTCTGGATTGTTGCGCCATAGGAGATCCTACGAGAAATTTAACTTGCGTCCCACGAACGGTCTGGCCGTCGCCGACGGTCGGCGTCAGGCATTTGTGGCATTAAACTCATAACTGATGAAACTGTCAACTAAGACGTGTGAAGCATACGCAACACGCCAGACGGACAAGCCGCCTCGAGAGGTTCAAGGTAAGTCATTAGAAATGTTCAGTGTTGACCAAATAAGCAAAAGTGATAACAATGTCATTAATGGTTTGGGCCGGCCGGCCCGCACCGCGAACGTCCCAATGCGGGCATCCTCAATTTATTCACCCTACGTTGCACTCATGACTTTGCACCATCGCCACGCCTTGCTATGGGGCGCGGTCGTCTTGACGGCTGGCGTCCTGCTTTGGATCTTGCGCCCGGTCCTTACGCCGTTCCTGCTCGGCGGGCTCATCGCATATGTCCTTCAACCGGGCGTGGAGTGCCTGGTGCGCCATCGCACGCCCCGCGGTCTTGCCGCGCTCCTGATGATGCTTCTGTTCGGTGTGATGGCCACGCTGCTCGTTTTGCTCGTGTTTGCCGTGATCCATCAGGAGGGGCCTCAACTGATCGTGCGGATTCCTGCTCTGGCAGCGGCCCTCAACGCGTGGTTACAACCCAGACTGGCCTTGCTGGGCCTGAGCTATTCATTCGATTTGAGCCATGTCCGCGAGATGTTGACGACGGACCTCAAGGTGAGCGAACAGGCCATTGCAGTGGCTGCGTGGCAGTCACTGCGCACGAGCGGCAACATGATGGTTACTGTCGTGGGCAACATCGTGTTGGTGCCGCTCGTCCTGTTCTATCTGCTTTATGACAGGCATGAGGCATTTGCTCGCCTGGAAAGCTTCGTGCCGCGACCCTGGCTGGGCAAAACGCGAAAGTTCCTGACAGACATAGACCAGATGCTGTCGCAATACCTGCGCGGCCAACTGCTCGTAATGGGGGCGCTCGCTACGTTTTATCCAATTGCTTTGACGGTCGCGGGCTTCGAGATCGCGCTGCCCGTCGGTCTCTTTACCGGGCTCGCCGTGTTCATTCCGTACATCGGATTCGCGACCGGACTGGCGCTCGCGCTTCTTGCCGCGCTGCTGCAATTCGGCAGCTGGTATGGCGTTGGCGCGGTGGTGGTCGTGTACGGCATCGGCCAGATTCTCGAAAGTTTCATTCTCACGCCACGCCTCGTCGGCGAGCGCATTGGCCTGCATCCGCTCGCTGTGATTTTCGCCCTGCTCGCATTCGACCAGCTTTTCGGTTTCTTTGGTGTCCTGCTCGCGCTTCCAGCCAGCGCGATTCTGGCTGCGGGCCTGCGCGCACTCCGTGGCCGCTATCTGGCGAGCGCGTTTTACGGGGGGTAGCAGGCATTGATCAGCAGGCGCGCGATTTTGCCCTGCAAACCCTGGTTTCCAATCTGCCCGTGGGTAACGGCAGGTGCGCGATTCTTTGTGCCTCTGCGCGTTTGAGTCCAAGCACCTGCAGCACGACTGCTGCCACCCGTTCCGCGAAGTTCTGTTCGCCGACTCCTGACGCTTTTTGCCGCCGGACCGTTGGCGCAACCGATACGGCAAAGTGCAATTCGGCGGCGATCGCCGCGAAGATGATGCCCGTGACCGACACGACGCACATCAGGTGATCAGGCACGACAAAGCGCTTTGCGGAAATGCCTCTTTGGCTGTCGCGCAGCAATCGTTGGCCGAGCCCCCAGCCCAGCGCATGCACCGAAAATCCCTCGCGGATCAGAAGCCGTCCCCATACCGGTTCACGGCGTGCGCGCATCAGCGTGTGGCGCACTGAGACGGCGACTATTTCGGCCGGGTCGGACAGCTCGCGGGCGAGCTGATCGAGCGTATCGGCGAATTCCTCGAACACCCATTCGACCAGCGCGGCGAAGATGCCTTCCTTCGACCCGAAATGGTTGTAGAACGAGCCGAAGCCGACGTCGGCGGCCTCGGTAATGTCATTGATGGCTACCGAGTCCATTCCTCTTTCCGCCATCAGCCTCAATGCGGCGTCGAGCAGGCGGGCGCGGGTTTCGCGCTTGCGGCGGGCGCCGCGCGGTTGGCGCCCTTCAACCGCTTGGGCCGGGCCGCGCAACGTCTGCGTGCGCTGCCGGTTTGCACGGGGTTTCGGGATATCAGGCATCTCGGCTCCAGGTCTTGATATCGTCATATTTTATAATTATGTGTCATGGTTGACAATATAATCAGTTATGGGTGTAATGTCACCTTAGCCAGAGAATCGGCGGCTGCGTAGACGAAATGAGAAGCGACGGTATCCACCCGCGTGCGATGAAGAAGTATGAACAGTTGCAAGCGGTTCGTATCAGAAGGGGCAAGTAGGAATGCTAAGTTAGGGGCGCACAGGATTGTCCTTGGCGCATCGAGCAAGAGCGTGCCGCCGGACGCACCGTGTCTTCCTATGCCTCGCCTATTTTTTATTGCTGGACCATCACCTGCCTTGTAAACATCGTGAAACTATCCGGTCTTAACGCGCGGACATTGGCGCGTCCCTTCCTTTCTTCCATCGTCCGCCCACCATTCAGAGGGCGTCTGCTCGTTGCGGCTTGTGGGGCGATTCTGCTCTCGGCCTGCCACCGCGGTGAAGTCGCGCCGCCGGAGCCCAAACCGGTTGTCGCGCTCGCCGTTCATGCCGACGCAAGCACGCCGACTGCCTCATTGCCGGCTCAAGTGGAGGCGCGCTACTCCACACCGCTGTCGTTCCGCGTGGGCGGCAAGGTTATCGAGCGAAAGGTTCATCTGGGCGACACCGTCAAGGCGGGGCAAATCGTAGCGCTGCTCGACCCTACCGATCTGCGCAACAACCTCGTTAACGCCCGCGCGCAGCTGGATGCTGCCGAACATCGTCTCGTGTACGCGAAGCAGCAGCTCGATCGCGATCAGGCTCAGATCCAGGCGCATCTGATTGCACCGGCGCAGATGGAACAGACCGAAGACGCGTACGCCACGGCGCTTGCGCAGCGTGACTCGGCGCTCGCGCAAATGGCGCTCGCCACCGATCACCTGCGTTACGCCACGCTGACCGCGGATCACGACGGAGTCGTCAAGTCGGAAGATGCGGATACCGGCCAGAACGTTCAGGCGGATCAGGCGGTCTATCACATCGACTGGACGGGCAGTGTGGACATTGTCTGCGACGCACCGGAGCAGGCGCTTGGCGCGTTGACCGTTGGCAGCAAGGCGCGCGTGAGCCTGTCCGCGCTGCCCGGCAAAAGCTTCGAGGCGAGCGTGCGCGAGGTATCGCCCGCGGCCGACCCGCAAAGCCGCACGTGGCGCGTGAAGCTCACGCTAGCCGCGCCGGGCGCGGAGGTGCGCGTCGGCATGACGGCCAATGTCGCGTTCGATGCCACCGGCGACGCGGCTCAGGCGGCGCCGTTCGCGCTGCCTGTAACGGCGCTCTTCCACAAAAGCGAGAACCCTGCTGTATGGGTGGTGCGCGCCGGCAGCGACACCCTCGAACTGCGCACGGTCAGCATCGTGCGCTACGGCGAGCGGACCGTTTCCGTCGTGGGCGGACTCCACGACGGCGACCGCGTCGTGATGCAAGGCGTTCACGCGGTGAGCGCGAAACAGCACGTGCAGGTCGTGGCACCCCTCCATCCGGAGGACTTTTCGTCATGAACGCCCGCGACCGCGAAGCCGCGCACGACAGCGCGCCCGTCATTCCGCCTAACCCCGAGGCATCCAGCGAAGGCGGTTTCAATCTGTCCGCGTGGGCGTTGCGCCATCAGCAGCTCGTGATATTTCTGATCGGGCTTGCGACGCTGTTCGGCGTGATCGGCTATACGAAGCTTGCCCAGTCGGAAGACCCGCCGTTCACGTTCCGCACCATGGTGGTCAAAACCTATTGGCCGGGCGGGACTGCGCGCGAGGTACAGGAACAGATCACGGACCGGATCGGCCGTCAATTGCAGGCCGCGCCGTACGTCGACAACATCAAGAGCTATTCGCGGCCAGGCGAGTCGATGATTTTCTTCGCAATGAAGGATTCGGCGCCGGTCAAGGAGGTCCCCGAGACCTGGTACCAGGTTCGCAAGAAAGTGGGCGATATCGCCGCGACATTGCCCAAGGGAACGGTTGGACCGTTCTTCAATGACGAGTTCGGCGATGTCTACACGAACATCTATGCGCTCGAAGGCGACGGCTATACACCCGCGCAACTGCATGACTACGCGGACCAGTTGCGCACGGTGCTGCTGCGTGTGCCCGGTGTCGCCAAGGTCGACTACTTTGGCGATCCTGACCAGCACATCTTCGTCGAAATATCGAATGCGCAACTGACCCGGCTCTCCATCACGCCGCAGCAGCTCGCGCAGGCCATCGACGCAGAGAACACGGTGACGCCGGTCGGCACCATCACCACGGCGGACGACCGGGTGTTCGTGCGCCCGAGCGGTGCGTTCAAGGACGTGCAGGCGCTTGCGGACACGCTCCTCACCGTGAACAAACGCACGTTCCGGCTCGGCGACATCGCAAAGATCACGCGTGGCTACGACGATCCGCCCGTCACCGAGATGCGTGTCGGCGGGCAGGCGGTGCTCGGCATTGGCGTGACGATGCAAAAGGGCGGCGACGTGGTCAGCCTCGGCAAGGCGCTTGACGCGAAAACCGCCGAACTGCAGGCCGCCATGCCGGCGGGACTCAAGCTGGCTCCCGTCTCGAGCATGCCTCACGCGGTCAAGCATTCAGTGGACGAGTTCGTCAGGTCGGTCGCTGAAGCGGTAGCAATCGTGCTGGTCGTGAGCCTTGTTTCACTCGGCCTGCGCACCGGCATGGTCGTCGTGATCTCGATTCCGATCGTGCTCGCCGTGACGGCGCTGTGCATGCATGTGTTCAATATCGGGCTGGACCAGGTCTCCCTTGGCACGCTCGTGCTCGCGCTGGGGCTGCTCGTCGACGACGCGATCATTGCCGTCGAAACGATGGCCGTGAAGCTGGAGCAGGGCTGGAGCCGCATGCGCGCCGCGGCCTTCGCGTATACGAGCACGGCCTTTCCGATGCTGACGGGCACCCTCGTCACGGTTTCCGGTTTCCTGCCGATCGCGCTTGCGAAATCGAGCACGGGGGAATACACGCGCTCGATTTTCGAGGTGTCGGCCATTGCGCTGATCGTGTCCTGGTTCGCGGCTGTCGTGCTGGTCCCGTTGCTGGGTTTTCACATGCTGCCCGAGCGCAAGGGTCACGGCGGCGGCCACCATCACGAGCACGACGTTTACAACACCGGCTTCTACCAGCGCCTTTCGGGTTGGGTATCGTGGTGTATCGAGCGTCGTTGGGCCGTGCTTGGCGTCACCGGGGTGCTTTTTGTGATCGCGATGGCAGCGTTCACGCGCGTGCCGCAACAGTTCTTTCCGAACTCGGAACGGCCCGAACTGCTCGTCGACCTGCGGCTGCCGGAAGGCGCTTCGTTCGAGGCGACGCTGCGTGAAACGAAGCGCCTCGAAACGGCGCTCAACGGCAAGCGCGAAATCGACCACTTCGTCGACTTCGTGGGCACCGGCGCGCCGCGCTTTTATTTGCCGCTCGATCAGCAGCTTCAGCAGCCCAACTTCGCGCAATTCGTGGTCACCGCGAAGAGCGTCGAAGATCGCGACGAGTTGATGCGCTGGCTCGATGCGAAACTCGAGAAGGATTTCTCCGGCGTGCGTGCGCGTGTGGCGCGGCTCGAGAATGGTCCGCCGGTGGGTTTCCCGATCAAGTTCCGGGTGAGCGGCAGCGATATCGCGACCGTGCGCTCCATTGCCGAAACGGTAGCCGACAAGGTCCGTGCCGATTTCCGCACGCGCAACGTCCAGTTCGATTGGGACGAGCCGGCAGAACGGTCGATCTCGTTCGAAGTCGATCAGAACCGGGCGCGCCAGCTCGGTGTGACGTCGGAGGACGTATCGAACTTCCTGGCCATGACGCTCTCGGGCTACACGGTCACGCAATTTCGCGAGCGGGACAAGCTGATCAACGTCGATCTGCGTGCGCCGAAGGGCGAGCGCGTCGATCCCTCGAAGCTCACCAGCCTCGCGGTGCCGACTCCGAACGGCCCGGTTCCGCTGGGTTCCCTCGGACACATCAAGGACACGCTCGAATACGGCGTGATCTGGCAGCGCGACCGGCAGCCGACGATCACGGTACAGGCCGACATTCGGGGCGACGCGCAGGGTATCGACGTAACCCACGATATCGAGCACGCACTTGCCGGCGAGCAAGCCAGATTGCCGGTGGGTTATCGCATCGAAGTGGGCGGCGCGGTTGAAGAAAGCGTGAAAGGCCAGACCTCGATCAACGCCGAGATGCCGCTCATGATCATCGCCGTTCTGACCTTGCTCATGATCCAGCTAAAGAGCTTCTCGCGGACCTTTATCGTCGTGTTGACCGCACCGCTCGGACTGATCGGCGTCGTGGCTGCACTGCTGCTGTTCGGCAAGCCCTTCGGCTTTGTCGCGTTGCTCGGCGTGATCGCCATGTTCGGCATCATCATGCGCAACTCCGTGATCCTGGTCGACCAGATCGACCAGGACATCGCGGCGGGGCATGGGCGCTTCGACGCGATTATCGGTGCGACCGTGCGGCGCTTCCGCCCGATCATGCTGACGGCCGCCGCCGCCGTGCTCGCCCTGATTCCGCTTCTGCGCTCGGCGTTCTTCGGGCCCATGGCGACCGCGTTGATGGGCGGGATCACGATCGCTACTTTACTGACGGTGTTCTTCCTGCCGGCTCTCTATGCGACGTGCTTCAGGGTCCGGCGTGACGAGCGCGGGATGCAGCCGGTCGTCGTCGAGCACACGGAGATTTGAAGATGAAGTTTGCCCATAAGACATCCGTTGTCGCCGTCGCCATGGCGCTCGCGCTAACGGCCTGCTCGTTCGGCCCCGGCGGCGAACCCCCGGCGATGCCTTCGCCCGCGCATTACGGCGCGCAGGCGCAGCCGTCCCGGACGGTGGCGGCAAATGGCGTCGCCCAGCAGTTCGATATCGGCTCGACGGCGGTACCGCAATGGTGGCGGCTGTACCGGTCCGACGCGCTCGATGCGCTGGTCGACGAAGGTCTGCGCAACAGCCCGACGCTTGCGGCGACGCAGCGCACGCTTTCGGCCGCGCAGGAGGAATTGCGCGCGCAGGTCGGTTCGTCCACGCTCCCGTCGATCGACGCCGCCGCCCAGGTCGAGCGGGCGCGTTCGCCGGTCGTGCCCGGCATTGGTCCCACCGAGGTGCGGTACAACTTTTTCGCCGGGCAGATTCAGGCGCACTACACCTTCGACCTTTTCGGTGCGACGCGCTACGCCAACGCGGCGGCTGCCGCCCGTGTGAACGTGCAGGGCTATGAACTCGAAGCGGCCCGGCGTGCGCTCGCCGCGAACATCGTCGGCACGGCGATCAATGTGGCGGCGCTTGATCGTCAGATCGCTCTCACCGAACGGCTCGTTGCCGTGGCGAGCGAAACGGCGAATGAGGACCAGCAACGGTACACGCTCGGATCGCTCTCGCACGTGCAGGCGCTGAACTCGAAGGACGACGCGGAGTCGATTGCGGCCAGTCTGCCACCCTTGCGGCAGCAGCGCGCCACAGCCATCCACGCGCTGGCGGTGCTGATGGGCCGTACGCCGGACGACGCACCGGTGGTTCCCGATCTCGACAGCCTGTCTTTGCCCGACCACGTGCCGGTCGCCGTGCCATCGGATCTTTTGCGTTCGCGCCCTGACATTCTGGCGGCCGACGCCGCGGTGAAGGCGGCCGCGGCCGACGTTGGCACCGCGACCGCGCAACTCTTTCCGAGCCTGTCGCTCACGGCCGCGATGGGCCGCGGCGGCTTTAACTGGCCGACGCTGCTCTCGGGCGCTGGCGGACTGTGGGCGATCGGGGCGGGCCTGTCGCAACCGATCTTCCACGGTGGGGCGATGTTCGCGCAACGCAGGGCCTCGATCGATACATACGATGCCGCGGTTCTCCACTACAAGTCGACGGTTCTGTCGGCATTTCAGGATGTCGCGGATTCGCTTGCCGCGCTGGATAACGACGCGCAGTCGCTGGCGTCTACCGAACGAGCGGCGCAGGCAGCCCGTGCCGCATTCGACGAAACCGCGTCGCGCGCCCGCCTGGGTTCCTTGCCGTCGACGGCGCAGCATGCCAGCGAGCAGCGATTTCTCAATGCGCAGCTGGGCGCCGTGCGCGGCGGAAGCCAGCGCATGACGGATACCGTCGCACTGTTCCAGGCGATGGGCGAATTGCCGTCCGCTCAACAGCACGTGACGTCAAAAGAGTGACGTGTCCCACTATGGAACATCGGAACCTGATTGCCTGCCACGAGTGTGACCTGCTTTTCCGCAAGCCGCCGCGCCTGGGTGGGCTGGTTGCACGGTGTCAGCGGTGCGGTGCGGGTTTCAAAGGCCTGCATCGCAGCGGTTTGTCGCTCGAGGCGATCTGCGCTTTGACCGTCGCGGCGTTGATTACTTTCGTTATTGCCCAGGCGTTCCCGGTATTACGGCTGGAGACAAACGGGATCGGCTCGCAGACCACGCTGTTTGGTGCAGTGCAATCGCTGTGGGGCGAACACATGCGCGTTGTCGCATGCATGGTGTTCTGTTCGTCGATGCTGTTTCCGCTGACGGAGTTGCTCGCCTTTCTTTACGTGCTGGTTCCTGTCCGGATGGGCAGACGGCCATCTGGCTTCAACCAGATGGTTCGCCTCATTCAATTTGTTCGACCGTGGGGAATGATCGAGGTATTCATGCTCGGGGTGCTCATCACGATCGTGAAAATGGTAAGCATCGCCCAGGTGATTCCTGGGCCGGGCCTGTTTGCATTCGGCGCGCTGACCGTGATGTTGGCCATCGTTGCCGCGTTCGACCCAACCGTGTTGTGGGAGGTTTGCGACGAAATGAAGATTCGTCGGCCCGCAGACGTATGCCAGTCGAGCGTGAGCGACAGCCGCGTTGGGCCGGGTGACGCCTTCGGCTTGCCGGAAATGGGGGCCACTGGTTATGTCACGGCAAGACATGCAGGACTTCTCGCGTGTCACACCTGCGGCCTGATTCAGACGGCGATCGCGCATCAGCCGCACCAGCGCTGTTCGCGATGTGACTCGCTGTTGCACGAGCGCCGTCCGGACAGCGTGACGCGCTCGTTGAGTCTGCTTATCGCCGCCGCGCTCGTCTATATTCCGGCGAATCTTTTGCCGATCATGCATGCCGCGTCGCTCGGCCGCTCGGAAGACGACACGATTCTCGGCGGTGTCGGCTACTTCTGGAGCTCGGGAGACTGGCCGCTCGCGGTCGTTATCTTCGTGGCGAGCGTCATGGTGCCAATGCTCAAACTCACTGTCCTCGCGCTGCTGACCTTGACCGCTCGCCGGGGTTCGGACTGGCGGCCGCTCGAACGCGCGAGGCTGTTTCGTATCGTCGAGCGCGTAGGCCGGTGGTCGATGCTCGATGTCTTCGTTGTCGCACTGACGGTTGCCCTGGTGCACTTCGGCTCTTTTGCCTTCATTACCGCGGGTCCGGGCGCACTCGCTTTCGGGGCGGTAGTGATCCTCACCATGCTGGCATCGCATCAGCTCGACCCGCGGCTCACCTGGGACAACGTCCGCTGTCAACAGCGGCAGCTTGGCGACGTCGAGTCTGCACGGGTTCGTAGCTCTGTCGCATCCATAAACTGAAATCAGCAACACTATCCTCTAGCGATGCATCTTCCTGATCTACCCCTTCCCGATATCAAACCGCGAAAACGCTGGCTTCCCTCTTTAATCTGGTTGATCCCTCTGATCTCGGCGTTGATCGGCATCGCGCTGGTGGCCCGATCCATTTCCGAAAAAGGGCCGATGGTCACGGTTTCGTTCAATAACGCAGACGGAATGGAGGCTGGCAAAACGAAGGTCAAGTACAAGGATGTGGAAATCGGCTCCGTGCAGACCATTACGCTGACGAAAAATCTCCAGCACGTCATGGTGAAAATTCAACTCACCAGGGAGGCAGAAAAATTTGCGACGCAAGGCACGCGTTTCTGGGTGGTTCGCCCGCGCGTGGGGGCCAACGGCATTTCGGGCCTCGGTACCTTGCTTTCCGGCGCGTACATCGGCGTCGACATCGGGCAGTCGCCAGAAAAACGGACGGAGTTTGTCGGACTCGAGAATCCTCCCATCGTCACTAGCGGCCAACCAGGGCATCAGTACACGCTGCGAGGGGATTCGTTGGGGTCGGTCGATATCGGCGCACCTGTCTTTTACCGTCGTGTGCAGGTGGGCCAGGTGGTCGGCTTTTCGCTTGACCCGCACGGCTCGGGCGTGATCGTCAATGTCTTTGTCAATGCCCCGTTCGATCAGTACGTCGGGACGAATACACGGTGGTGGCATGCGAGCGGCGTCGATCTTCGGCTCGACTCTAGCGGGCTCAAGATCAACACGCAATCGCTGGCGACAGTGGTTGTGGGAGGTCTCGCGTTTCAGTCCCCGCCGGGTCAGGACGCCGGGCAACAGGCCGCTGACAAGGCGGTGTTTCGACTCGCAGCGGACGAGTCGGACGCGATGCGCGAGCCGGACGGCCAGCCCCTCAATGTGGTGATGCGATTCAACCAGTCGCTGCGCGGATTGTCCGTTGGCGCACCTGTGGACCTGCGCGGAATCGCGTTGGGGCAGGTAACGGAGATCGGTATTGAATACAGCGAAATGGACAAGAGTTTCAGCATGAAGGTCTCGATGGCACTTTATCCCGACCGGCTCAGCCGGCGCAGCAGCGAGGCGCTACCGGCCCCCAACACGCCAGGCGGGCACGAGCTGCTTCAGCACCTCGTGATGGAAGGGTTGCGTGGCCAGTTGCGAACCGGCAACCTCCTGACCGGTCAGTTGTACGTCGCGCTGGACATGTTCCCGAAAGCCCCGCGTGCGACCGTGGATGTGCATCAGAATCCGATCGAACTGCCGACCGTGCCTAACACGCTCGACGAACTGCAGGTGCAGATTGCGGACATTGCCAGGAAACTGAATCAGGTACCGTTCGACAAGATTGGCGCCAACCTGAATGGCGCGCTGGAAAACGCCAACAAGCTGTTCGGTCATCTGGATACAGAGGTCGTTCCACAGGCTCGGGACACGTTGGCGGCAGCGCAGCGGACTTTCGGCACCGCTGAGGTGACGCTTCAGCAGGCGGCGCCGTTGCAATCGGACGTCCAGGATGCAATGCAGGAACTGACCCGTACGCTGCAGTCTTTCAATGCGCTCGCGGACTATCTGGAACGCCATCCCCAGGCACTTCTGTTCGGCAAGAAAGGAGACCGGCCTTGACTTTCCTTCAGTCTTTTTCGTTGCGCGCTTTCGTTCGTGTGGCCGCGGGAATCAGTCTCGCCGCTCTGGCGGCGTGTGGTTCTCCGCCGAGCCGGTTCTATACGCTTGCCTCCGGCGGCGGTTCGGTCACGGCGGATCGCACCGTAAGCCCCGCCGTTCTGATCGATATGCGGCCCGTTACCGTGCCTTCCGCGCTGGCGAAAAGCCAGCTCGTCGTTCAGGTGAACGCCACTCAGGTCAAGGTGCTGGAGGACGACCGCTGGGCGTCTCCGCTGCCGAATGAAATCCGCACCGCAGTGCTGGCAACGGTGACCCGGCAATCGGGCGCGCTCGACGTGCACGGGATGGCGCGCACGGACGAGGTTCCGCTGTACCGCATTTCGGTGCAAGTGCAGCGCTTTGAGACGTGGCCTGGGTCGCACGTACTGATTGAAGCTGTATGGAGCATACAGCCGTCAAATGGTCAGGAAACGATGACCTGCCACAGCATAGCCAGCCAGCCGGTCTCGCTTGGCTATGATGCAATCGCGGATGGTCACCGGCAGGCCTTGCAACGAATCGCCACGGAGATTGCGCGGGGCATCCGCGAGCTTGCCAGGACGTCAGCATTGCACGGGAACCGGCAGGCGGTGACCCGTCCGGCATCCTGCCCGCTAATGGCCTACGCTGAAGCGGGGATCGGGGTGACCCGAAGTCCCTGACGGTCCTTTTCGCGTCCGCCTTATTCCACCTCGACTTCTGCCTCGATGAGCGGCAATGCTCGCGTTGAAATCTTCTCGGCCTCCGCGCGCTTGAGCCCGAGTGTTTGCAAAAGCGTTGCTGCCGTGCGCTCGGCAAAGTGTTCCCCGCTGAAGCCGAGTTCATCGAGCAGCGCTGCCGCCGGCGCGCCGGGCGCGACGAAATTCAGCTCGGCTGCGATTGCCGCAAGCACGGTGCCGCCCACCGAAAGAAAGCCGATGAAGGGATCAGCGACCACGAAACGCTTGGCGGCGATGCCATTGCCGATGTCCCGCAATAGCCGTTGGCCCAACCCGCGGCTCAGGATGTGCGCCGAAAAACCTTCGCGTATCAGGAAGCGTCCCCACACGGGATCGCGCCGCGCCCGCATCAGAGTGTGGCGCACCGACACGGAGATCACTTCCGCCGGGTCGGACAGGCCGCCGGTGAGGCGATCGAGCATGTCGCCGAACTCCTCGAACACGTTGTCGACGAGCGTCGCGTAGATGGCCTCTTTCGACTCGAAGTGGTTGTAGAACGAACCGAAGCCCACGTCGGCAGCCTCGGTGATTTCGTTGATTGCCACGCCCTCCATGCCCTTTTCCGCCATGAGCCTGAGCGCTGCGTCGAGCAGGCGGGCGCGCGTCTCGCGCTTGCGGCGCGCTCCGCGCGGCTCGCGCTCCTCGGGAACGGGGGCCGGGGAATCGGAGGCTGCGGAAACGGGGGTCGCACGGGCGGCGCGCTTATGCGCAGGCCGGTTTAAAGAGTTCGCCATGACAAGTTCCAGTCTTTGCTCATATCCAAGTATAGATTGGAATGTCTCTATTGACAAAACTATCAGCTATGACTTTAATGTCACAAAGGCGCATGCTTGATGCCCGATAAACAAATAGACAGATGGAGTGACAGTGGAGACAGGATCAATCAACACCACCGGGCCGTCCGGTCCGCACGAACCGGTTCAGCCGTCGGCGCATGAGGTCGACCGTGCTGGGCCTGTTCGGCAGCGTGAATTCGCTCGGCAGCCTGAATGGCGATCCGAAGCTCGTCACGTCGAATCTCATCGGCGCGCGCCGGCTATCGAAGCCGGATACGTCATTCAAACCGTTTGATTTCCGTCCTGCCATGAAACTGACTACCGTACAGCCGGCCCGTCACCCCAATCCCACGACGAAAGCATCGGCATTGACCTACCTGATCTTCGATCGGCCGGATCTTGTGAAAGCCGAAAATTTTCTCAATGATTTCGGTCTCCGAACTGTGTCGCGCAATGAAGAGCTTGTCCTGCTGCGAGGAACGGGTGCTTCGCATTTTTGCTACGTGATCCAAAAGGCACCGAAATCCCGGTTCGTTGGCCTCGGGCTGCAGATCGACACCAAGGCCGAGCTCGATGCGATTGCAAGGCTGCCTGGCGCATCTGCGGTCGAACGATCGCAGTTGCCGGGCGGCGGCTACACGGTACGACTGACTGATCCATCCGGCTTTCGCGTCGATGCGATATGGGACCAGGCGCCAGCTTCGGCGCTATCCCATCGGCCACCCTTACCATTCAATTCCGTGGATGCGGCCGTCCGCATTAACGGGACGCAGCGGCCGCCCGAGTGTGCGCCGGAAGTCATCCGGCTTGGACATGTTGTGCTCGAACTCGTCGACTATCAGGAAACCTGCGCGTGGTATACGCAGCATTTCGGCTTTATTCCAAGCGATGTGCAGGTACTTCCGGATGGTTCGCCCGTCGTTGCATTCATGCGGCTCGATCTGGGCAACAGGCCGGCCGATCACCATACGCTCGCGCTCGCACAAGGCTTCGTGCCGACCTACAGCCATAGCGCGTACGAAGTCGTCGACGCCGACGCGATTGGCATGGGGCAGCGCGTGTTGCGCGACAAGGGCTGGACGCACGCGTGGGGGATCGGCCGGCATATCCTGGGTAGCCAGATTTTCGACTACTGGCAGGACCCGTGGGGCGACAAGCACGAACACTATTGCGACGGCGATCTCTTTACAGCTGACACGCCGGCGGGCGTGCATGCGGTGAGTCGCGAAGCGATGGCGCAGTGGGGACCGGCAATGCCACGCAGCTTCACCAAACCAAAATTCACGCCCGCGAGCATCGTGGCGCTCGTCAAAAACCTGCGCCGCAGTCCCGACCTGACGTTCGCCAAGCTGCGCAGGCTGGCAAAGATTTTCGCCTGAATCAATCCCTTCCATAAAAACCGGAGATCTAACAATGGCACTTCACGTTCTGCAGTACAGGCATCATGGCCGTCCCCAATGGGGCGTCGTCGCCAACGGCGCGATCACGCCGATTCCAGGTGAGTTCAAGACGACCGCGGAGTTCATCGAAGCCAATCCGGTCGAACGGCTGTTCATGCTGAGCGGTCCGACGATTCCCGAATCGGAAGTGCAATGGTTGTCGCCCGTGACAGCCAATCAGCAATTCATCTGTCAGGGTGCGAATTACCGCCAGCATATGATCGAGTCCGGACTGGATCCGGATGTGAAGAAATTCAACATGATCTTCACGAAGGCAGCAAGCTGCATTGTCCCAGCCGACTCACCCGTGGTTAAACCGAAAGAAGTGCGGTTCCTCGACTACGAGATTGAACTCGGTCTTGTCCTCAAACGCGACATCAACTCGCGCGAAATGGTCACCGACGAAAACCTGCACGACTATATCGCCGGCGTCGTGATCGTCAACGACTACTCCGCGCGCGACATCCAGATTCCGCAAATGCAGTTCTACAAGGGCAAGAGCTATCGCACTTTTGGCCCTGTCGGCCCTTACCTTTGCCTCCTGGAGAAACAGGATATTTCAAAGCTGAAGGAGCTCGTGCTGACGCTGACGGTAAACGGAACTGTCCGCCAGAATGACTCCACAGCGGGCCTCGTCTACGGCCCGGCGGAGACCTTGACGGAGCTTTCCGCCGTACACGACCTGCGCGCCGGGGACCTGCTCGCGACCGGGACACCCTCCGGCTGTGCGCTAAGCATTCCGTCGCCCGAAAAGCAGCGCGCCGCGGCGCAACTGCCTGAGGCGGAAAAATGGCGTCTTTTCCTGAAGATGCAGGAGGAAAGGCCGCAGTACCTGCAGGCGGGGGATATCGTGGAGGCGAATATCGTCAGCTATGACCGCTCGATCGAACTGGGCGTGCAGCGTAATGTCGTTGTTGACGATGCAGCATGACAGGCGTCGCGAACATGGAGGATGTCCAGGGCATCGAAGCGCAAGGTCAGTTGGCGGACCTGCCGTCGAGTACCTACGAGATGATCTGCCGGGGCGCCGCCATCAATCCATCGGCACCCGCGCTTTCGTTCTTTGCAACGGCCGACGAGTACCGTAACGGCGAGTGCTGGACCTATGGGGAACTGGTGCGCGACATCACGCGGACCGCGAACCTGTTTTCGCGGCTGGGAGTACAGCGCGACTCCGTTGTCGCCTATGTACTGCCCAACCTCCCGGAGACGCACTTTGTGATCTGGGGCGGCGAGGCGGCGGGGATCGTATGCGCGATCAATCCGCTGCTGGAGGGGGAGGCCATCGGCGAACTGCTCAACGCTTCGGGTGCCAGCGTGCTCGTCACACTGGCGCCATTTCCAGGCACTGATCTTTGGCAAAAAGTGCAAGCGGTGCTGCATAAAGTGCCTTCCCTCAAGCATCTGGTCCTCGTCAATCTGGCCGACCGGATGCCGCACGAAAAGCGTTCCGCGGCCCGGACGCTACAGCGCGACGAGTCTTCAAGATTGCATGGACCTGGCGGCATTCATAGTACCGTTCCTTCGCATATGGGCATTCACGATTTCAGCACCGCGATGGCCGGTGAAAACGGCGACGTGCTCAGCAGCGCGGTTGAAATCGGCGCCGAGGATGTATCGTCCTTCTTCTGCACGGGCGGCACCACCGGACTGCCGAAGATTGCGATTCGGCGGCACGGCAACGAGGTTGCCAATGCATGGAATGCGGGTCAATTCCTTGGCGAAAGCATTGGTCCGGGAAAAACGATTTTTTGCGGATTACCGCTTTTCCACGTCAACGCTGTGCTGGTGACAGGTCTGCTGGCGTTCTCGCGTGGTGCCCATGTCGTGCTCGGTACGCCGCAAGGCTATCGGGGCGACGGCGTTGTAAATCGCTTCTGGGAAATTGTCGAGCATTACCGCATCAACTTCTTTAGCGGGGTCCCGACACTCTATGGGTCTCTGCTGGACGTTCCCGTTGGCGCGCACGATATCAGTTCGCTCGAGTATGGGCTGTGCGGCGCCGCCCCCATGCCGGTGGAACTGCTTCGCACGTTCCAGGATCGCACCGGCGTAAGAATCCTTGAGGGCTACGGCCTCACGGAAGGTACGTGCGTGAGCAGCGTGAACCCTCCGCTTGGCGAGCGCAGGGCCGGTTCGATCGGGCTTCGTCTGCCCGGTCAGGCAATGAAAGCGGTCATGGTCGACGAGAACGGCCGCTATGTACGGGATTGCGTTGCGGATGAGGTCGGCCAACTGGTTATCTCCGGGCCAAACGTGTTCGCTGGCTATACCCGCGCGGACCAGAACAGTGGCATCTGGATGGAAGGCGGTGACGGCGCGCGTTGGCTTAACACTGGCGATCTCGGACGCTGCGATCCCGACGGCTACTTCTGGCTCACCGGCCGGAAGAAAGAACTGATTATCCGCGGGGGGCACAACATCGACCCGGCAGCAATCGAAGAGCCACTGCATCGGCATCCAGCGGTACAGATCGCCGCAGCGATAGGGCGCCCGGATATGCACGCCGGTGAATTGCCGGTTGCCTATGTCCAGTTGAAGCCTGGTACCACCGCAACTGAGGCCGAACTGGCCGAGTTCCTGCGCCGCGAGATAAACGAACGTGCCGCGTTGCCAAAGGGCATACGGATCGTGGATGCGATACCTCTGACGGGCGTTGGCAAGATATTCAAGCCCGCACTGAAACGGCGCGAAATGACGGACGCGCTGCGGTCGGCCCTCGCGGAAGCCGGCGTCGAGGATGCAACCGTTAGCCTGATTGATGACACCTCACGCGGGATTTCACTGCACGTCGAACTTTCAGACGCAGCGTTGGAGGTATTGGCGACTTCCGTGCTCGGGCGCTTTCCGTTCGCATTTTCGATCTCGGTCTCGGCACGGGATTAGAACTCAATCGGACGGGCGCGTGGCGATGCCGCGATTCGAGGGGATCGCGGTGTTGGCAAGTTAGAACACCTAATGGGTAGCAGGGAAAGAAAATAAGTGTTGTATCCGACAGGGAAGGAGAAGAACCCGTCAATCGGAAGATTGCAAAGGTAATACCACTAATCCATAAAAATTCTTTAGACAAGGGACAGGAGAAGAGACATGGAGAATTGCAAACGCGCCTTCAGATTGGTCGGTATCGCTGCATGCATCTGCTCGGCCGGCTTGATCGGCAACGCCAATGCGCAGTCCGCCGGAAGCGTGACGCTGTCGACAGGATGGCTTCACATTGCACCGCAGGGCGATGCGACACCGCTGACCGTGGATAGCATCGGCGGCGTAGCGGTGAATCGCCAGTTGACCGGCAGCGGGGCGCATGCCAGTTCAACCAATACGGTGGGCATAACCACCGAGTACTACGTCACGGACAGCGTCGGTGTGGCAATGTTGTTCGGACTGCCGTTGAAGGTAAATCTGATTGGCGACGGCACACTGCAGAAGTACGGCAACCTCGGTTCGACGAGACCGATGCCGCCTGCCATCGAACTTCGATACCACCTTTTCTCAGCCGAGTCGAAATTCCGTCCATTCGCCGGACTAGGCGTGAACTACACGTGGTTCACCCAGGTTCGGACAACCAATAGTCAGTTCGTCGCCGATAGCGTGGGTCCAGGCGGTTCGGCACACGCCACGCTCAGTTCATCGTGGAATCCGGTATTCGAAATCGGGGCAAATTACGCGATCACGAAGCACTGGTCTGTCGGAGCCACCGTCAACTATATGCCGGTTAAGACCAACCTGACGTTATACGGACAGACAGCGACCGGAACGCAGATCGTTTCCAGATCGACACTCCGGCTCGATCCCCTTAGCGTCTTCGTGAACTTCGCCTATACGTTTTAGCGCGTACCGGCCTTTGACTCCCAGCGTGACATGACCGCGTTCGTCAAGGCCGCTCCCGTGTTCGCGCAAGCGGTCGGTCATACAGTCATGCCGCCGCTTGCACAACAAAGTCTTTTTGGATCGAATAATGAAACGACAGGTCCTCAAGACCATTTTTTTTGCGTTGCCCAAGCTCCTTGAGCTGACGGCACGCCGCTTTCCCGCCTATCGTGAACGCCTGAAGGAGCGCGATCTCGTCGTCTCGATCGGGCTCATGGACGGAAGCATCAATCGGGTCATCGAGTTCAAGAATGGTCACATTCGGTCGCGTGCCGGCAATCATCGGCGCTCCGACGTGCGCATGGCCTTCAAGGATGTCGCCACCGCGCTGAAATTCTTTTCCCCCAAGCCGGACCAGGGCGAGATTATCCACGCTGCCAAGAACTTCAAGGTGGTGACCGAAGGCGAGGACGAACTGCTGGTTTGGGTGATGCAAACCCTGAGCATGATGCAGACCGTCGGTTTGCCGATGGGCACGCGGATGCGCGACGGTACGCGCCGCTACACCACTTGCACAAATGGCGGCCCGCTGTTCGTCTACGTCAACGGTGACCGCGTCGTCCGGGTGACCCCCATCGATCTCGACAGCACCGATGCGCCGAGCTGGGTAATCGAAGCGCGCGGACGCCGCTTCAGTCCGCCACGGCGCGGATTGGTCGCGCCGCACGCGTTGACCCTCAAATCACTCGTCTATTCGGACAAGCGCATTCTTCATCCGATGAAGCGAGTCGACTTCGATCCTGACGGCGAGCGCAATCCGCAAAACCGCGGCAGGTCCGGCTATGTACGTATCAGTTGGGAGGAGGCGCTGGACATTGTCGCCAAAGAAATTAACCGGCAGAAGCGCGTTCATGGACCCGGCTCGATTACGTTCCCGCTTTCGTCCCACCACCAGTGGGGCAATGTGGGCTATTACCTCAGCGCGCTGACGCGTTTTGCGAACCTGATCGGCTTCACTCGGGTCGCCGCGAATCCGGACAGTTGGGAAGGCTGGTACTGGGGCGCCATGCATCATTTCGGCAATTCGATGCGGATCGGCGTTCCATCCGGCTACGGCGGTGTCGAGGATTGCCTGAAGGAAGCGGACATGATTGTCTTCTGGTCCTGCGACCCCGAAAGCACCAATGGCGCTTATGCGGGATTCGAGGGGACACCGCGACGCCTATGGGCCAAGGAACTCGGCATCGAGTTCGTGCATATCGACCCGCACTGCAATCCCACCGCGCAATTGCTCGGCGGGCGATGGATGCCGGTCCGACCGCAAACCGACGCGGCGCTCGCCACCGCCATCATGTACGTGTGGGCCGTGGAAAACCTCTACGACAAGGATTACGTCGCTACCCGCACCACCGGGTTTGACGACTGGAAAGCGTACCTTCTCGGCGAGACCGACGGCGTGGCCAAAACGCCCGAGTGGCAGGAAAGCGAGACCGGCGTGCCGGCCAGGGACGTCCGAGCGCTCGCGCGCCGCTGGGGCAACCGGAAGGTCCACCTGGCTGTGGGGATGACCGGTGCGGGATTCGGTGGCGCGGGCCGAGGCGCAACGGGCGCGCAATGGGCGCGCTGCATGATCATGATGATGGCGATGCAGGGCTGGGGCAAGCCGGGCGTGAATTTCGGCTGCCTCGAAGTGGGTGTGCCTCACGACCTCCATTTCTATTTTCCCGGCTATGCGGACGGCGGCATTTCCGGCGACCTGGCCTGGACCGCCAACGCGGTGAACAATTACCAGCGCATGCCGCATATCCTGACCATGAATCCCGTCAAGCAGATGGTGCCGCGGCAGCAACTTCCCGATGCCATCATCAACGGTCATGCCACGGGCTACCTGTGGGACGGCATGTCGCAGGAAGCCCAGTTTGCGCCGTTCACCTATCCCATGCCCGGGTATTCGCCGATTCACATGATCTACCGTTACGGCGGATCCGCCTTCAGTACGGTGACGAATTCCGGGCGCTGGGCCGACGCCTACCGGCACTCGAGCATCGAGTTCGTGGTCAACCAGTCGATCTGGATGGAGGGGGAGGCCCAGTTTGCCGACATCATCCTGCCCGCCTGCACTTCTCTGGAGCGCTGGGACATCGGGGAATGGTCGAATTCAGGCGGCTACGCCCATCATGGCTACAGCACGGTCAATCATCGCATCATGACGCTGCAGCACAAGTGCATCGAGCCTTTGGGCGAGTCCCGCTCCGACTATGACATCTTCACCGCGATCCTGACCCGGTTAGGCTTGGGCGCTGTGTTCACCGAGGGCTGCAGTGAGCTTGACTGGGTCAAGCGGGTCTTCGACTCGTCGGATCTGCCAGATCATATTTCGTGGCGCGAGTTCTGCCGCAAGGGCTATTTCGTCGTACCGCCCGAGAAGCCCGCGTTGCGCCATCCGGTGGACATGCGCTGGTTTGCGGAGGGCAGGCGCAAGGACTTGCAGGAACCGCACCCGCTGCCGTCCCAGTTCGCCGAAAAATTCGGCTCGGGTCTGCAGACGCCCAGCGGCAAACTGGAGTTCGTCCCCGAGTTGCTGAAGCGGCACACGGCGGACAATCCCGAACGGCCGGCGCTCAATAGCTACATCCCGTCCTGGGAGGGAATGCGCTCGGAGCTCGCCGAGCGGTATCCACTGCAGTTGATTGCCACCCACAGTCGTTACAGCTTCCACACCCATTGCGACGGCAAGAATTCGTCGGTGAACAGCATCGAGGACCATCGCGCGCTGATCGGCGGGCACCGCTTCTGGCTGCTGAGGCTTAGCCGGGCGGACGCGGCGATTCGAGGCATTACCCATCGCGACCTTGTCAAGGTTTACAACGACCGCGGCGCAGTGATCTGCGCGGCCGACGTCTCGCCGCTGGTCAATGCGGGAGTGGTCAAGTCGTACGAGGCGAGCGCCGAATTCAAACTGATTGAAATCGATGGCGAGCGCGTCGAAATCGGCGGCTGCATGAATATGCTGACCCCCGACCGGCCTCAAACCGCCGGCACGAGCAGCATGAGTCCCAACTCCTGCCTGGTGCAGGTCGAAAAATGGAGAAGTGCCGAGGCGTTCATGCTCGGTCGCGCAGCATGAGGAACATGGAATGAGCAAGTGGAATCTGGTCATCAAGGTCGGGCGTTGCGAGAACTGCCAGAACTGCGTCATCGCCGCGCGGGACGAGCACGTCGGCAACGACTTCCCCGGTTATGCCGCGCCCGCCTCCGCCAACGCCGACAGCCCCGTGCGCATTCTGCGCCGTGTCCAGGGCGACGCCCATATGGTCGAGACCACGTATCTGCCGGTCATGTGCAACCACTGCGACGACGCGCCGTGCATGCGGGTGGGCGGCGATGCGATTCGCAAGCGCGCCGACGGCATCGTCATCATCGACCCGGACAAGGCGCGGGGCCGGAAAGACATCGTGAAGTCGTGCCCGTACAAGGCGATCGTCTGGAACGAAGAGCTTCAGTTGCCACAGACCTGGATCTTCGATGCGCATCTGCTCGATCAGGGTTGGCCCCGGCCACGTTGCCAGCAGTCCTGTCCCACCGATGTCTTCGAGACGGTCAAGCTGGATGACTCAGCGATGGCCGAGAAGGCCCGGCGCGAGGGGCTCAAGGTATTGCGGCCCAACCTCGGCACGAAGCCACGCGTGTGGTACAGCGACTTCGAGCGCTGGGAAACCTGCTTCATCGGGGGAAGTGTCAGCGCGCAGATGGGAGAATTGGTGGAGTGCGTCACGAATGCGGTCGTCGCCCTGTACGTCGGCAATCAGAAGGTGGGCGAAACCGTCTCGGACGGCTTCGGCGATTTCCGGTTCGGTGGCCTTGCCAAGGGAAGCGGCCTCTACCGGGTCGAAATCCGTCATGACCTCGGCAACGCCTGGCGCAATTGCGAACTGGACGAAAGCGTTTACCTGGGCGAGATCAGGCTCATCCAGTCGACAAACGGCGTGGGAGTCGCATGATCATGAGCACCGCAACGAAGCTGCTTTGCCGGAAACCGGCGGACCCTATCCAACTGAAGACACGAACGACCGCGATGCCCCGACCGGGAAAAGGCGAGGTTCTGGTCCGGGTCGAGGCGACGTCGGTCAATCCCATCGACGTCAAGCGCGCCAAGGGGTACGGCCGGCGTCTCCTGAGCCTCAAGGGAGCAGGAACATTTCCTTTAGTCCTCGGCAACGATTTTTCTGGAGAGGTCGTTTCCGTTGGCGCTGGTGTCAGCGCGTGGCAACCAGGCGACCGGGTCATGGGGTTGGTGCCTACCGGCAAGAAGGGTGGTGCGCATGCCACGCACCTGACGGTGGACGCCCGCCTGGTGAGGCCGGCGGTGGGCGGCCTTGGTTCGAAGGCACTGGCGGCGTTTCCCTATACTTTTACTACGCTCTGGCTGGCGCTACGCGGCGCGGGCATCAGTGAAGGTAATGCAAAGGGCAAGAACGTGCTTGTGCACGGTGCATCAGGGGGCCTCGGCCAATTGGCGCTTCAGATCCTGGGGGCATGGGGAGCTTCCGTCACCGCCATCTGCAGCACGGCAAATATTGACCTCTGCCGGAATCTCGGCGCGACGGCCGTATTGGACAGAACCCGCTGCCGGCTGGAGGAACTGCCCGATCAATTCGACGCTGGCCTGAATTTCGGCGCCTGGGAGGATGAGGCAACCCTGCTCGGCCGCCTCCGGCAAGGAGCCCTGGGATACGCCACGACCGTTCATCCCCTCCTGGGGAACATCGACCGCCGCGGTCTTCTGCCGGGAGCATGGCGTTCACGCCAGGACTGGCGGCGTATGCAGATGCTGGCCGACGCAAGGGGCGCACGCTACCGCTGGATCGTGTTTCAACCGGACGAAGGCGCTCTCGACATGCTGTACCAATTCCTCACGAGGGGCGCGCTGACGTTGCCCGTGGGCGTCTCGGTACCTTTTTCCAATGCAGACCTGGCGTTCGAGCACACAGCCCGGCACATGAAAGGGCGCGCGATCCTGCTTCCCACGGGGGCCCTGTCAAGTTGACGAGCGTGGACTACCTGTGTGGCTCAAGCGTAGTTATCCTTATCAGATAGCTTTCTCGACTACGGAAGAGACAGTCCAACCATGTCATATTGCAAAGCGTTCTTTGAGTATGGCGCGATGATGTACCCGCGTTCATCTGATGTCTTGGCAACGCGAAGTGCTACGGGATGGGACCGAAGCGTGAGAGAAATGACTGCATGCGACGCGCATCGCGAAAGCCGGACATCTGGCGTTCGGGCCTGTCGGTTAGCTAGGATCTGCTCTCGGGGTGGTTGTTCACGCGTGCAGCCGCTTTGACGAAAACGTGCTTTATCTGAGCGCGCCCCGGAATATCGGCCTTCGCCGCAGGATAACCGCGCATCTGGTCGGTACCGATCCTGCGCGACACCGGGTTTGAACGCAGCACCCGCCGGAATAAGCGCTTTGCCATGGCCTTGTCGCGCCGCTTTTGCACCAGCACGTCGCGTTCCGCGCCATGCTCGTCGATCGCACGTCACGACAGATACGGCTCGCCCGCAGCGTCACGAACATCTCGTCCAGATGCCAGGTGCTGCCCGGTTTGCGTCGCGCCGCCGACAGCGGTCCCACAACCTGCGCGCTCAGATCCTCGTGGAACGCGACGCTCGCGGTCGGATTCACCCTTGCGCGCAGCAACCATCTGATCGACGCCTCGATGACCTATATTCCGATGTCGACCCCACTCACACCCGACGCATTGGATGCCACGGGTATGCACGGCGTGACGAAGTTGCACATCCGTACGCATCCGCTCATCAGGCACCTAAAGTTCGTCTACACATCTAAAGATGGCCGCTGGTTACGCTCCAGCGGAGGTTGGCTGGACCGCAGATGGACAAATGGGACGAGCCACATCGACCGGGCAGTACGGCGCGAGACTCGCGCCGTACTCCTCACGGACTGCGCAGGCAGGACCTGGGTGGCCTGCATGCGGGGCGGTTTGATATTACATGTCGACACGCGGGGTGCAGCAGCAGTGAGTGGCTTCGTTTGCTGCACCAGGCTGCCGAAGTCGGCTTCGACTTTCGCCCGTCTCGGCGGCTGTAACAGGGGACGGGGCGCTTCTGTGCCCGGTGATTCCGCTGTTTGGTATGACGATTCCGCTATTTGCTTTCGCCTCAGTGTAGATTTCGTCGTCTAGATTGACATTAACATCAATATTGAGTTTAATGTCGTTTATGAGGTTTGGCCGATGCTGCAATAGAGGGCGTTGTCATGCATGGAGCCACGCGGCGGGCGCGTAGTCGGGAAGTTATCGGGAACATCAGGCACGTACCGCAAAAGCATGCACGTGACGCGCTCGAGGTTCGTGGCATCACTCACTCCTCGGAGCATTTGGCATGAGGCCGTTGAACTCGCGCATTGGCCTCGCTGTTTCTGGGACACTCGCCTTGCGCCCGCTGTGCGGGCTTCGCTCGACTTACCTCGGGGCGCTGGTCGACGCAACCTCCAGCCGCGCGCGAGGTGAGTTCGTCTGCGTCGTCGAGCAACGTCATTTTTACGCCCTCGAATAACCTGGCAGAAAGCCGAACTGGATCAAATTCAACAGGTTGATAGAGCTCGCCGAGGCAACATGATGAACACAACGCTCCTGTCAGCAATGGCAGCACTGTTCGGTGCAACGATCGCCGGCCTGACATCCGTTGTCACGCAACGAACGCAGACTAAGGCAGAGTGGCTTGCGCACGACCGCATTCGCCGGCAGGACCTCTATAAGGAGTTCATCGAGGAGGCGTCGCATTGCTATGTCCACGCGCTTCAGCACGATGAGCCGGACCTCGCTGCTCTCGTCAGTCTGTTCGCAAAGATAAGCCGTATGCGCGTCCAATCCTCGACAGAGGTTGCGAACGAAGCCGATCAGGTTGGACGAAAGATTGTGGATACCTATCACGCCCCGGAAAAGACGTTCCTTCAACTACGTGAAATGCTCGCAGACGGTTCGATCGACATCCTCGGCCGCTTCAGCGACGTTTGCCGCGCCGAATTCGATTCGCTGCGAGCGCAGCAATTCTGAGTGAAGAATCAACCCGGATTTTGCGCGAACCGCCGGGGTTGGGACCTGACATTGTCAAATCCCTTGTCGAGAAAATGATTGCGAAATCCGCCGTCTGACGCGCGCGCATTCGATGGCGCCGCAGATGGCGATCTGACCGGTACGTTATGCCATGAAACGGGAACGCCTGACACACGCACAGCGCAGGGAGCAGACGCGAGAGCGCCTGCTTGAGGCTGCGCGGAAGACGTTCGTCGAAAAGGGATTGGCCGCTACAAGTGTGGAGGACATCGCTGAGGCGGCCGGCTTCACGCGCGGCGCGTTCTATTCGAACTTCGACGGTAAGCCGGAGCTGCTGCTTGAGTTGCTGCGCCGGGACCACGATAGCGCGCAGGTCAATCTGCGGGCGATCATGGAAGAGGGCGGCACGCCCGCGGAAATGAAGGCGCGCGCCATCGCGTACTACAGCCGGTATTTTCGTGATCGAGACTTCTTTCTGCTTTGGGTCGAAGCCAAACTACTCGCGCATCGGGACGCCCGGTTTCAGGAGCGCTTTAACGCGTTCCGGCACGAAAAGCTCGACCAGATCAGCGCGTACATCCGCACGTTGTCGGAGCGCTACGCAAGGCCATTGCCCCTGCAGCCGGACGCGCTCGCGCTCGGCTTGGTGAGCCTGCGCGATGGTGTGCAGTTCTCCAGACTATGCGATCCGCAGACGGCGAGCGACGAGGTGATGCAGACAGTGCTTGCCGGATTTTTTTCGTGCGTATTTTGGAGGCAACCGGAAGAAATACAGCACGCCGATCATCGAGCGGGCGTACCCGGCCGCAGATGTCGGACGCCCACCGGGGACGCCGACAATATCCGTGACCAGGGTGCAGCACGATGAAATTGAAGGCAACTGCCTGGGCAATGCCCTGTACCCCGCTCAGCCTTTCGATCGTCAGAACTCGGCGCCCCGACAGAGCCCCGAGTCTCGCACTGGTTGGCGCGGGCAGTTTTGTATGTAAGCCCCTCAAAGGAGATAATCATGTTTTACGATCACACGAATTCTCAAAATATTGATCACCGAAGGGGTACGAGTGATCGACGCGACGTGGGTTCGGCGCCGAACGATGTCGTCGATGTGATCAATCCCCCGCCGGCAAGGAACTGGTCATGGGCGCACCACGGCGACTCATATGACTGGATGGACTGGCACAGTCCGTTTCCTGCGACAGCCCCGTCGGAGTGAACGCGGTACGGCTGCGCTACAGCCACACACACTCGCTGTGTCAAACCACCCGCTGGCGAGGTTCAAATCAGAGGAACCCGCGAGACGCCTGATGGCGGTGTCATGGCCAACAATGGCAGCTCATTTTTTCACCGGAAGTGATTGGCCACAGTGTGACAGGCTAAATCGTGGATGATGTGGCAGGGGCGATCGATGCGGTAACACGACTCGACACGCTGCCCCGTACGTCAATCCGGGTCGCCTTCGTGCGCCGCTTCACCTCGAGGGCCATGGCGCAGCACTACGTGAACATCTATACCGCGCTCGCCAGGAAAGCAAGACTGCCGGCATTAGGTCAGGTCGTCGCCGGCTGCACGGACGAAAACGCGTGTCGCGTCCCGGACCTTGTTAGGGTCCGGGAGGTGCCGCGACTCGGTAGATCGGAAACACGAAGTCCGGCGTCGGCGTCAACTGGATACCGGAATCCGGACAGATGACGCGTCCCTTCACCGCAACCCGCTGCCCCAGATAAGGTAGCAGAAGCAAACGGTCAGTTACGCCCGCCTTCCCAAGCACGATATCGGTCACGACCTTGTCGTTGCAGGGCGAGGTTGACGGGCGGTCCAGCCGGAGCGACGTATAGTCGCCGGGCGCGTACTGTCCGTTGCCCCGCTGGATCGTGCCAGTGATCCAGATGTCCTGTTGCAACGGCAGTGTTTTCAGGGGCGGTTCGGCGGCCACCCCGGCAGCTGCTGAGCTGGCGGCCAGGACGGCCGACGCCAACAGTGCCTGTGAGCGTTCTTTCATGATGCAGCTCCCATCCGGCTTGTATGATTCAGGGTGTAGCCTGTAACCCTCTTCGCGGAGGCTGCCCCTGCGGTTCAGCGCAATCGCCCGAAGATCACTGGATTGGCGGCACCACGCCCAGTTTCTCGGCCAGCATGCGTTCATACACGCCGAAATGCAGGTCGACTTCCCCCTGACTGACTGTCGTCACGATGATGTTCACCTGCTCCGGCAGCAGTCCGAGCACCACCGCGATCGCCGCTTCCAGTTGCGGCGCACAAACGCGGTCTTCGGTAAGTGTCGTGCCGACAGCGATATCGTAGGTTTGTTCGTGCTGGAAGACGATCTCGACCAGCCGCGCGCGGGCGCTCATGTTGTTGTCGATCGCGAGTTGCACGACCTCCGCCACGCTACGCATCAATTCCGTCGGAAAGCCTCTGGTCGAGCGCAGCCGGACGCGGTGTCTGCCAAGCGTGAGCCAGTCCGAATCGAATTCCATGGTGTCCTCCGGTTCCGTTGCAAGGCACCGCGATAATAGGATTTGGCAGGCGATTTTCAAGACCGGAATTTCACCACCGCCCCCTTGAAATTTTCACCGTAGGTTCTATCTTTAATTTCGCTCAGGCAGATGTGCCGGTTACATCCGGTGCGCTGCGTGTTTCGATTTGTTTGCCAGCGGCCTGGCAGGCGGACTGGAGCGCGTAGGCCCGTTCGCCTCCTCGCTGCATCGAAGGAGGATACGATGAGTGATCTCTTTTCCGGAACCGACCTGTTCAGTGAATTCGACCGTCTGCAGCGGCAGATGGACAGCCTGTTCGGCGGCTTCCCGTCCAGCATCCGCTCCGGGCGCCTCGGCGCCTTCCCGCAGGTCAACATCGGTGCGACCGACGACTCGATCGAGATAGTCGCGTTCGCGCCGGGCGTCAATGCCGCTGAACTCGACGTGTCGATCGACAAGGGGCTTTTGACGATTGCCGGCGAGCGCAAGCCAGCGCGGCCGGAGGCCAGTGGCGACACCCGCGGCGACCCAACGCGCGACGATATCCGCACCTACGCGCAGGAGCGCTTCACCGGTGCGTTCCGCCGCGTTATCGAGCTTCCGCAGAATGCCGACCCAGACAGGGTGCAGGCCCGCTACACCAACGGCTGCCTGTCGATCACCGTCGGCAAGCGCGAAGCGTCGAAGCCGCGGGCCATCACCGTGCAGTAATGCCAGTTATTCGAGGAGCAGGCCATGAACGACAGGACACAGGTTGCTGAACGCGACCAGAAAGCCGTAGCACGACGCGAGGGCGACCAGCCGGTACGACGGATGACGCTTACACCGGCCGTCGACGTATTCGAGGACAGCCAGGGCATTACGCTGTGGGCGGACCTTCCAGGCGTCACAAAGGACAAACTCGACGTGAAGGTGCACGACGGCAATCTCTATATCGAGGCCGAAGCGGTCGTGCCCACACCCGCCGGTCTGCGGCTGCAGCATGCCGAGATCCGTGAACCGCATTTCGCGCGCGCGTTCTCGCTGAGCCCGGACTTTGACACATCGAAGATCGACGCGAACCTGCAGGACGGCGTGCTGAAGCTGACGATTCCGCGTCGCGACGAAGCACGGCCGCGACGGATCGAGGTGCGAACGAACTGAGCCCGGAAGGCCAGCGACGACGGGAGACAAACCGGGGGCGGCCGCCAGGTCGCCACCGCCCGGTTGGTCGAGGCGCGGATGAAGCTCGTCATGATGACTGGTGGCGCGGATACAGGATCTGCACGTGGGCCGTGACGGTACGGCGGTTCGCAGGCGGCCTGGCCATCCCAGTCAGGCTGACTGCAAACCATGTATCCGCGGGCCTGACGCCAGGCGACGGCGGCCGCTCGGAGGCGCGGCCCATAGACGTCAGCAGAAACGTTTCAGTGAGGGCGCGAGCACGGAATTCCGGTTCTCCTGCCAGACCATCAAGGAGCATGAGATGAACACCGACCCGAAAAGGGGAACCCTTTCAAATTTCTCCGCGGTTCAGGACGCAAGCCGGAGGCGGACAGTGCGCAAAGCTCGCCCGACAGCGAATCGTCGCGTGTTCCGTGGCCTGACATTTCGCGGCTTTTTCTCGTGATCAGTGGCGCGCAATGGAGGATTCTTTTCACGATCCGTTCGCGGCGCGTGGCGCGCTCGAACGATGGTTTGGCGACTTCAGTTCATCGCGTTTCCAGCCGCGCATCGACGTGGTTGACGAGGGGAAGATACTGCGCGTGACTGTCGAGTTGCCAGGCATGGAGAGGGAGGATCTGAACGTTACCGTTGAGGATGGGGCACTGGTGTTGCGCGGTGAGAAAAAGCAGGATGTGCACAGCGAGGAAGACGGCTGCTATCGACTTGAACGGGCGTATGGGGCCTTCACGCGCACGATCCCGATGCCGGAAAACGCCGATCCCGACCACGCTCTCGCAAAGTTTGACAAGGGAGTGCTTAGTTTGACCGTGCCGAAACAGGAGCCGCCTCGATTCGCGAGCCACACGATCGATATCGGCTAGCGTTGGGCGGCGACGTGGCGCTTGCGAGATGAATGGGAGTAGCCCGGGTCGTTAGCTCGGCAGGTAGAGCAGCGGACTTCTAATCCGTTGGTCACTGGTTTGAATCCAGTACGGCCGTAGACCGCAATAAAGTTGTCACTCCTTCGCGAGTAAATCTGGGGAGCGTTAAAAACCTTGGGGTTTCGTCCGCAGTTGCTGGGAAGTGGCGGGGACACGTTTATTACGTCCGACGCCTGGCTGATCTGGCCGATTCGATGCGCGTCGCTCGACATGGAAGCCTCAACGCGCGCACCGAGAGCCTGTGGGGATCGCTCAAGCGTGCACGCATACTCGGTCAGCGCTTTGCAAGGCGTCGCGAAGCGATGGACGAGGTAAACGACTGGTTGAGCTTCTGCAATCATTCGCGCTGGCACTCGACGCTGGGCGACGTCAGCCCGATGCAATTCGAGCAGGACTGCTACGCCGTCCAGAACCAACGGGTGGCATAATTTCCGCTCAGTTAAGGGATCCGGAATTCGCGGGCAAGCTCAGGGAACACCTCAAGGCGGGGTCGTTTCACCGATCTTGAGTAACATTCTTCTTACTCCGTTTGACTGGGAGATGCGAAGGCGTGGCTATCGACTAACACGGTATGCAGACGACTGGGTGGTGACATGTCGCACCCGGAAGGAAGCGCATGAAGTGTTAGCACAGGCCGGGAAGATTCTGACGGAGTTGGGCGTGATGCTGAACGAAAGCAAGACGCAAATAGTTCATGTATCACGTGGTTTCGAGTTTCCAGGGTACAAGATCAAGCGGGGCAGTCGTCGTCTTGCTCTGCCCTCTAGCAAGACCCGCAGTGGCACCCGTGAGGGTGACCTCTATGCGTATCCGCGCGAGAAATCCCTACAACACTTTATGGATCAGATACGCAAGCGTACTCGGCGTAAGGTGCCTGTGGACACGCAGGGGTTGATCGCTGAAATCAATCCGGTCATTCGCGGCTGGGGGCTGTATTTCTGCAAGGCTCACATCCGCAAGCTCTTCGCCCATCTGGATCGCTGGATCCTGCGGCGCATCTGGTCGCATCGATTCAAGCGATGGCGTTGCCGCGGCTGGAAACAGCTTCCCGAGCGACGGCTTTATAACGAGATGGGTCTTGTTCGGCTGGTCTTTCTGATACCTTCACTTAATCTGCGCTGAAAGCGCGTCTTTGCGAAAGCCGGATGCGGGAGAACTACACGTCCGGTTTGAGCGGCGGACGGAGGCTAGCGCGCAAGCGCGCCTCCTCCGACCCGACAGGGTTGAAGGTCCTGTAATGGGACTGGACCGAAGGAGCGTCATCGTCTGGCTTTATGCTGCGGGCAACCTGCAAGGGGAGGACCTGCGTGGATAAAGCAAAGCCGTTTAGTATTTCCAAGCGTGAGGTATGGGAAGCATATAAACAGGTGAAGGCCAACCGTGGGGCGGCGGGCGTGGATGAACAGTCGATGCAGGAATTCGGGGCGGATCTGAAGAATAATCTGTACCGAATCTGGAATCGGATGTCGTCCGGTAGTTACATGCCGCCACCTGTACTGCGGGTTGACATACCGAAAGCTGGAGGTGCGGGGACGAGGCCGTTGGGTATACCCACGATCTCTGATCGCATCGCTCAGACGGTGGTCAAGCGATATCTGGAACCGCTTGTGGAGCCTGTGTTTCACGACGATTCATATGGATATCGTCCAGGGCGGTCTGCGCATCGGGCACTCGACGTGGCTCGGCAGCGATGCTGGAACTACGCTTGGGTGCTGGACCTCGACATCAAGAATTTCTTCGGTAGCATCGACTGGGAACTCATGATGCGAGCGGTGCGCTGCCACACGGATTGCGCATGGGCGCTGCTGTACGTCGAGCGCTGGCTCAAGGCACCCGTGCAAATGCCGGATGGGACCGTGATGCAACCTGACAAGGGCACCCCGCAAGGCGGTGTCGTTAGTCCAGCGCTGGCCAATCTGTTTCTCCATTATGCTCTCGACCGATGGATGCAAAAGCATCACCCCGATGTGCCATTCGAGCGTTACGCGGACGATGCCGTCTATCACTGCCAGAGCGAAGCGCAGGCTCGGCTGCTCCGGCAGGAACTGGAGGCGCGGCTCGTGGAGTGCAAGCTGGCTCTGCATCCAGACAAAACCAAAATCGTGCACTGCAAGCAGGCCAATCGGCCTGTGGACTATCCAACCTGCCAGTTCGACTTTCTGGGCTATACGTTCCGGCCGCGGAGCGTTATGAATCGGATGGGCAAACTGTCTGTCGGCTTTACTCCGGCGGTGAGCAACAAAGCAGCCAAGGCGATGCGCCAGGAGTTGCGTCGCAATTGGCTGTGGCGTCGTTCCGATCTGACGCTGGATGACCTGGCGGATTACACGCGTCCGATCCTGCGGGGCTGGATTCAGTACTACGGGCGGTTCTCACGGTCGGTTCTCGCGCAGGTGATGCGATATGTTGATGCGGCGCTGGTGCGGTGGGCACGGCGGAAATATAAGTCTCTTTCCAGACGTCCGGCGCGAGCTTGGGCGTGGCTGTCGGGGATCCGATCCCGGCAGCCCGGGTTGTTTGCCCACTGGAGCGTGGAGGCGGCGGTTGGACGATAAGAGCCGGATGAATCGAGAGATTCACGTCCGGATCTGTGAGAGCGTGAGGGCGCAATTCCCTTGCGCTACTCGACAATTCGACACTAACCCTCAAGGAGGGAGTCGCGTGCGTCATGGGCGCATTTTTGGTGTCTCGCGGCTGCCCAGTTTTCGTTGTACGGGTAGGGCATTAGCTAGAGCATGGCTGGGCAGGGAGATGAAACTCGGCAGCGCATGGCAAGCAAGTATTGGAGTCTTCTGCCCTCCCATGGGTCTAAAGAAGCGAGGCGCAGAGACGGATGAGACGCAAGCAACTTGCTACACAGAATCAACCGCCCATGCTCTGCAGATAGTCGCCCCAATCCTGCATCATCCTCTGTCTCTCAGGAAGAAATTCGGCCTTGTTATACGCGCGACTCACGCGATTTCTCTCGACGTGGGCCAACTGCCGTTCAATCGCCAGTGGGGCGAATCCCTCTTCGTGCGCCCATGTGCTAAACGTACCTCGAGCGCCGTGTGCCCTGAACAGACGTTCCTGATTGAATCCAGCACGGACTAAGGCCGCATTGATTGTGGTAGCTGCCATAGGGCGCGATTTGTCTCTGACGTTAGGGAACAGGTAGTTGTCAGCGCCTTTAGCTCGTGCAATTTGCCGAACTTTTTTCAAGACCTCAATTGCTTGGGTGCTCAGCGGCACGACATGCGGATGTCCCATCGTCATGCGTTCGCCGGGAATGGCCCATATCGCTGATTCCAAGTCGAGCTCCTTCCACGTCGCACCTCGCAACTCGGATGCCGGCCCCGACCAGCTTGGCGGCATTGCCTCGCAATTCTCGTGCGTCATGAAGCGACAGGTCGGGGAAGCGCCCGAGAGTGTACGTGCAAGCCTTGTCGTCCAGTCGGTAGTCGAATTTCCACGTCTTCGTACCCGTGATCGATACGTATAAATACATCGAGTCGCGGTCGGTGAGCTTATAGGGCTTGGCTTGTGGTTTCGCGTTCAGCAGGAGCGGATAGGTGAGCTTCATGGCGAGCTCCGTCACGGACAACTACCATGAAATTTACCTGCAATTTACCTGCAAAACCGACGGAAGCTGGCGGATTTCCTCGGAAGCGATCGAAACTAAAGCCAGCCACCGGATGCGCCACCGCAGTGAGTCCATATCGCCTGAACCATTCGCTGTAACCCTTGACTAGAAAGCCTCCGGAGCGTTCAACATACTGTTGGCGGGACGTCTCATAGACCTCCCGAAGCGCAAACCACGGCACATGCGGCAAGTCATGATGAACCAGATGATAGTTGTTGTTCAGGAACAGTATTCGCCAGAACGGTCCCGCCTCGTTGATGACTGAGCGATGCTCATATGAGCCAGCCGCCCGGTGCTCGTGAAACGACCGCACGGACGCGAGCGCCAGCGACGCATATCCGACGCCGACGATAAAACTCCACGCGGGCAGACCGCAAGAATGATCGAGCCAGTACGTCAGCGCGGCCAGTGCGACGAGATGCGCGACCCACGTCGGGACATCACGCCAGTCGCCTGCGGCAAGCTTGCGAAAGGCATCGGTCAAAGTCGCTGCGATCGAGAATGCGGGGCCGACCAGCAGCCTTCCAGAAAACGTATTGCGCGCGGTGAGCAGTATCCGCATCAACATGCCGGAGCGTTGCCACGTCCGATGCGTAACGAAATAACTTTCCGGATCCAGTTCCGGACGCGTCAAATGCGGATCGTCGTGATGCCGGAGATGCAGATCGCGATAGATCGCATAGGGGAACCAGACGGCCAGCGGTGCGAAGCCGAGCAGGCCGTTGATGGTGCGTGAGCGGGTCGGGTGACCGTGCAGCAATTCATGCTGCAGCGACATGTGCCACGTGCCGAGCAACGCGAGCAAAGCAATCGAAAGCGGAAGACCCAGCGCGCGAACATGTGTGGCCACGACGACCCACACGCCATAGATCGTCGCGATCAGGACCCACGTTGGCCATTCGGTGCGCCATGTCCAGCTCGTGCTCAGGCGGGCAAGCCCGTGGCGTTGTGTGTCGTCGAGGTAGATCGCCATCGGCTGGTTCGAATGCTTCCGCAAGAGTTGACGCCGCGTATCGTCGGAACAATCGGCCCGTACGCGCATTGAAGCTCATCGTAAAGACTGTCCCGTTCCGGCAGAACCAATTTCTGGCGAAAAGCATCTGCGGAAAAGCGCTAAGCATGGAGAGGCGCCTCGAGCGGACGGGTTGGATCGCGCGCCGGCCACATGCGGTGCACGGGCGCATCCAGCATATCGACGTGACCGAAGAGGGTCACGCGCTCGTCAAACGCTGCCGCAGCCGCGTGCAGGCGATCGAAAAGCAGGCGCTCGCTGGTTTATCGGAAGAAGAAGAGCGAATCGTGCGGCGCTGGCTGGTCAGTCTCGCACTCGACAGCGACACGACCAGCAGCGGTTGAAACACGGCTACGGTTGGCGCGCGATCTTGCAGGCGTGATCGAGCAGGGGTTCGGCCGACCCGCTGCCTTCATCGAGATCGAGACCACTGTTGACGATCAGCCAGCCGTCGCTCGCAGCCGACGGCCCTGCGCCGGTAACCAGAACGGTCTGCGAAGCCATCGCATCGGACGCAGCGCGATCGCGCGCGACGATGCGAAACGGGTCGTCGCCCTCTGTCAACGCCGTCACGCGCATGATCCGGTAACGGTTGCCGTCGATCGTGTCCCAGTGCCATTTGCCGGGCGTATTCTCGCGATGCCGCGCGAGCGCGTCGATGACGTCGGCGCGCATGCAGTCGATATGGATATGCAGTTGCGACTGCGAGCGGCGATACGCCGAGTTGATTTCAAGCCCCATCTGATTGTCGCCAAGCGGCTTCTTGACGGCCTTTTCGACGTAGGTGCGCGAATCCCACGCAGCGGACCAGTACCGGGGCGCATCGTGATCGAGAAGGCTCGGGCTTTCGATGCCGGGCACGCGCACGGTCGGAATCAGCAGATACTGCGACGAGCCGTTGATGTCCTTCAGGATCGCATAATGCCCGGCCAGATCGACGCGCGCGCAGAAGCCCGGATTGCCTGCCGATCTCATCGACATCACGCACTGTCCGTCGACGATTTTCCACAGCGCGTTCGAATCGGCCGCGGCGAGTTGCGCGCAGCCGGCGCTTGCCGCGGCGAGCACCATGCTCGCGACTGTCCAGAGCGCGACGCGCAGGGGGCGTCTGTGACGCGATTCAGGTCTCATTTGCGGCATGCTGTTCGTAGAGATGGCGCACGTAGATCAGGTGCTGTTCGGCGGCCTTGCGTGCCTGCTGCGAGTCGCGCGCCATCACGGCGTCGAAGATCGCCTGGTGCTGGTCGAGCAGTTGCCGTTCCATCGCGTCGTCGTAGTCGATGAGCCGGTGCGATTGCCGCATGGATTCGCGGATCAACGTGTGGATGCCGTGCATCACATGCGCAAGCGCGATGTTGTGGGTCGAATCGGCGATCGCGAGGTGAAAGGCGGCATCGAGGTCGGCCAGTTGCGTGCGATCGGACGACAGCGCGCAGGCCTTCAGCGCCTCGAATGCGGCGCGGATGGCTTCGAGATCGCCGGGTGTCGCGCGCTCGGTGGCATACACGGTTGCGATGGCTTCCAGCCCTTGCCGCAATTCGAGAATATCCGCGCTCGTGCGCGGATTTTGCAGCAGCAGTTCGGCGAGCGGCTTCGAGATCACGGCGGCCGTCATGTCGACGACCACGAAGCCGCCGCGTCCGGTCATTTCGATGTAGCCGTCCGCTTCGAGCCGGATCAACGCTTCGCGCAGCGACGGACGCGACACGCCCAGCTGTGTCGCCAGATCGCGCTCCGCAGGCAGACGGTCGCCCGGACGCAGCGCGCCGTCCGAGATCAACTGCTTGATCTGGTCCGATACGACGTCGGAAAGGCGCTTGCGAGTGAAAGTCGGGATCGGGCGAAATTGCATGAGATCAGCGGGCGTGGCGATAGACGGCGGCGTGTCCCGGCGCTCGACGCGCGCAAGCGCGGGCCGCCGGCGGAACGGAGGGATTATAGCGCCCGTCAGCCGGGGCTCGCGCCGGCGTGCCGCGAGCCCTCGCCGGCGTCACAGCACCGGCGCGGGCAACGATCCGAGCACCGTCTCGAACGCCATGCCGATCGCGAGGAGGCGCCGGTCGCTGCCGGTCGGACCATCGAGTTCGAGACCAACCGGACGGCCGTCGCCAGTCATGCCGGCCGGCAGCGACAGTCCGGGAATACCGGCGTTGCTGGCTGGATCCGTATTGCGCAGGAACGCCGCCATCTCGTCGACGGTCGGCCCTCCATCGACCGACACCGACGACGAACCGTTCACCTCGTCGATCGGCACAGCGGCGAGTAGCGTGGTCGGAAACAACAGCGCGTCGATCCCGTGCGTCGCGAACGTATCGGCGTAGAGCTTCTGAAGTTGCGGACGCCATGTCTTCATGGCGTCTTCGTATTGTCCGGCGAAGACATCGGCGATGACGGCATCGTAGACGCCCCGCACGTCCGGGCTGGCGATTCGCGCGGCGAGCGCGTTGAGGGTTTTCACTGGAGCATGGTTGGCGAGGAGCCAGGCCGGCACGTCATCGACGGGTTCATGCAGCGCCACGGGCGAACTGATCCTGTCATTGAACGTGAGCAGTTCGGGCATATCGACGTCGACGAAGCTCACGCCGGCAGCCGCGAGCCGGCCCAGCGCGGCCCGGACGACCTGTTCAAGCGCCTGCTCCAGCCCCTCCCACAACTGTGCAGGCAGGCCGATGCGCAAGCCCGCGAGTGCAATGGCAGGCAACGCGGTGTCGCCGGTCACGACACCGTCGAGCAGCGCAATATCCGCGACCGTGCGCGCCATCGGCCCGACGGTGTCGCGCGTGCGGCTGATCGGCACGACCGCATTCGTATCGTGATAGCGCCGTTCGCGCCCGCCATTGCCGACCGACGGACGAAAGCCGGCTGTGCCGGTGAGTGCGGCGGGAATGCGCGTCGAGCCGCCGGTGTCGGTGCCGAGTCCGGCCGGCGCGATGCGCGCGGCGATGGCCGCCGCCGTGCCGCCCGATGATCCGCCGGGAATCAGCGCCGCGTCGTACGGATTGCGCACGATGCCAGCGTGCGGGCTCAGATTGGTGCTCGTGATGCCGAACGCCAGTTCGTGCATGTTGGCCTTGCCGAGCACGATCGCGCCGGCATCGAGCAGCCGCTGTACCGAAGGCGCATTGGTTTGCGGAACGAAATTCTCGAGTGCGGGCGTGCCGGCCGAGGTCAGGAGGCCAATCGTATTGATGTTGTCCTTGATGACGACAGGCAGGCCGGCCAGCGGCAGGCGCGCTTTTTCGCTTGCGGACAGCGCATCGATGCGCGCGGCGGCGTCGAGCGCCCCTTCCATATTGAGCGCCGTCAACGCATTGAGCGTGGAGAGCGCGGCAGCGCGGGCAAGCAGCGTGGCGACATAGTCGGTAGCCGAAAGACGCCCCGCCTGAATGGCCGCGACCGCCTCGGTGGCCGTCAGCGCCAGTTGTTCATCGACCGTCCATGCCATGCTGTGCCTCTCTGTTCGTACCAGGGGTGCGCGGTGAAGACGTCTGCCGCGCGCGATGTCTTCATGAAGCGCAGTGGAAGTAGCGCGAGGAGGCGCGGCCTTCGGTCTGAACGGCAATGTTCCAGATCGGCAGCGAGGTCAGATGCCTGAACGCATCAGGCAGAAGCGGCGGCCAGTCTGCAACGGCAGGTTTGCAAGGATTGTGCGCTTCCAGCAGCATGCGGCAGAACATCTGCCTGTGCGCGTCGGAGCCGATCTTGACGCGTGCTGGATGACGAAACGTCCAATGGCGCAGGGCGCGATCTTCGGGTGCATGCGTCAGGGTTTCGGACATGGCAGGCGAAAATGGGCGAGCGAACAGTTCGCCTATTCTGGCACAAGCTATGAAAACAGGACGCCGAAGCCGCCGGTGCACCGTCTGCGCCCGGATCCTGTCTGTCGCTCACTGATGGCTATCGATCCACAAACGTCCCCAGCGGAACGCATAGGCGAGGGCGTGCTCTTCGTCGAAGAAGTAGTCGAGTGCGTCGAACGAATACGCAGGGCCGCGGCTGGCGGTGAGCTTCTCGATGGTCAGATTGGCGGCGAACAGGCCGTTCGGAAGCCGCTGCGCCATGGGCGCGACCTCGTAGCCTTTGTAGCGAATATTTCGAGTCATGGTCGTGGCGATGATCGTGCCCGCTTGCGTTCTGGGTTCACGCATCAAGCGACGGTCGATCAATGAGCGGGCAGGGACCAAGCGTAGGCCGCGCCGCGTACCGAGTGAACCAATCTTTCGTCGCAAGCAAATCAGGGGCGGCCTGTAACGGTCATCTGAGATTCGGATGTGGCGGTGTCGTATGCGCTTGAGGCAATATCCTGCGCGCGTCAGGGGGCGTCTGTGGTTTGGCACACGGAAGACCGGGGCGCAAGACGGGATGTGTGCGGTGGCGCACCCTGACCGCCTTGCAGGCAGGTGACCCGTCGCACGAGGCAATCGGCGACGGGGCGACGGGCGACGAGGCGCGATGATTTCGCCTCTGACTTCCCGGTATCTGCAGATGAGACCGCGCTCAGTTTGCGAGCGTCAGGACCTTTGCCGAACGGGCTTCCGGCGATACGCCAGCCTGTTGGGATGGCGTGTGCTGTGCCCCGAATGCGAGCGCGAATTGCGCCGCCTGACGGCCGACGGTTGCGAGTTGCTCGACGACCTTCGGATCGGAGCAGGTATCGACGGTTTCAAAGCGTGTCTCGAGCGTATTGATGCCCGCGCCGAACGGCGTTGGCCAGCCGCGCAATGCATGAACGATCGAGCGCAACGATGTGAGTACCGAACCGGCAGCCTGCCACCCGTATGCCGTCACGATGCAGCCGACCGCGCGGCCGTCCAGGTACGGACGATCGTCGGAACGCAGTTCTTCCAGCGTGTCGAGTGCGTTCTTGACAAGGCCGGAGACGCCGCCGTGATAGCCCGGCGTCGCGATGATGATCGCGTCCGCGTCGCGAACCGCTTCGATCAGCTGAAGCTGTTCGTCGGTGCGTTGCGGATTTTCCGGCGCGTAATGCGGCAAGCTGTGCAGAAAGGTGCCCCCAAACAGATGGGTGCGCGCACCGGCGCTTTCGGCGCCGCGCAACGCGAAACCGAGCGCACGCTCGGTAGACGACGCCGCGCGCGTCGTGCCACCGATTCCCACGACGAGTGGCCGGCGATGATGATCGAAACGGGTCAAGAAAATGCTCCTTCAACGGTGGCCGTCAGGCCCACGCGGCGGGGCTGCGCGCGCGGGAACCCGGACGAACCAGGCTTGAATCGCCATCTTAGTGACTGATCGGGCCGGCGCGAATGTGTTTTTTGTTCTAACGATATAAGCGGGAGGAGTTAATCGGGCGGCTGGCCGAACCAGAACCGCCCCTGTGACGCCTGCATTCGACGACACGGACCTACGGGTTCCCGGAAGCGGTGTGCGTCAGGCAATGGCGGTGTTGCGCGCGGAGCGAAGCACGCCTTCAAGCATTTGTGCTTCGGCCCTTGCGATGTCGCCAAGCGATGCGACGGACAGTTGCCGGTCGAAGATTTCGAGCGCAACGCAGAGCTGCGCGTAGTCTGCATCGCTGATGAGCCATATGCCGTCTTTCTTTTCAGCGATATCGATATGCATCATTGCCGAATGCGCTGCCTCAACATCCGGAAGTGCGTACGGTTCGTGTCCGAGACGACCCAACTCCTCGGCGACCAGCAGTTGTCGACCCAGAGTCACGAAGAGGTCGCGCGAGCCATGGCCTCGCCGGAAGGCATCCAGAGCGGTGTAGCACTGCAAAAGCATTGCCTCGGTGACGGGCTCATGTGCGGCTCGGGTATAGGTGAGTGCACGAAGCAGCGGTGACATGGCCGGCTGCGTAGGTTTGCGGGTTCGCGATTTGCCTGGCATGATGGGTTGAATTTCCTTCCGTAATTCTCGATACCGCCACTAGAGCGCTGCTGGCCGGAAGATACGCCGTACGATCCGCCAGCGACCGGAACAGAGTTGCTGCACTCGCCGTGGATTCATCATGGCAAGCGATTATTAAGATAGGCTTAATCATCGGTTGAGCAAGGCTGCGGTCGTGGAGGCTGACGAAAAAAAGCCCTGTTCCACGAGGGAACAGGGCCCGACAGGATGGAAGAGTCGATCAGGCCCGTGGAGGCCTGTGGATCTCGTCCCATTACAACAACCATATTGTTGATTCAACCACCTGTTGCATCACGACTGGTCCTTCACCTGCTGCTTGCTGTGAACCCAACAACTTTTGTCGCCTGGCGATTTTTTTTGCAATGCACGACAACACCATCTGTTTCACTACCGACTGCTTTTACTGCCCGGTACTTCAACAAACAACAAGGACAAACTGCTATCAACGGTACGGTTCAAACCAACGCGGAGGGGAACCGCGACGATGGGTTCAATGACTTGTTGCGCCCATGGAAAGTAGTTTAAGGAAAAAAGCGCGTCGGCAATCGCTCGAAGCGAGGGGAATTGCCCGCGCAATTCGTCGGATTGCGGCGCACCGGGCTTTGGGATGGCCGCGCGGAGCCGCACCGCCGGGAAATGAGGGCGGCACCGGATTGCAAGCTGGAGTCTGCGAGGCACGGTGCAGGGTTGGTCGCCCCGCGTCCAGAGCGGGGGTGTGAGCAACTGCGGTCATACGCGCGAGCGTTCTTTTTGGTATGTTCCGGTTCATGTTCCCGATGGTTTCGTCCTGACCGGCTTTGCGTAGCGGCCCATACTCCCGGGGGAAACGCAGATGAGTGGATACAAGACTGATGCATTCCGCCTGGGCTGGGTTGCGCTGGCTGTTTCGGCCGGTTTTCTGTTGCTGCAACCGGCCGTTGCCCAGAAGGCCAGTCCTCGTCCGGGACGACAGGCGACCGGCGCGCCGGCGCTTCGGCATATTCAGGCCCGTGTCGCCGGGGTAGACCCCGTGCATAACAGTGTGACCTTGCGTGACCCTCGCGGCGAGATGGCCGTGATCGAAGTCAATCCGGATGTTGCCGACATAACGAAGCTGGAGGTCGGTGACAGAGTGAACATTGCCTACAGGAGTCCCATTCTGATTCATCTGGACAAGGTGGCGTCGAGCGGAATCCGGGCGCGCGTCGAAACCGAAGTCGTGCAGCCGGCGTCGGGAGGCGTGGTGACATCCACTCGCACCGTCGAAGTATCGGCGACAGTGCTGGAAGTCGACCGAAAGCATCGCCAGGTCACGCTGCGCGGTCCGATCCAGACGGAGGTCTTCGATGTGGCGCCGGACATTTCGCTCGGTAACCTGAAGGTCGGTGATTCGGTTCGCGCGGTCTTTGTCGGTGCTGTCGCGGTATCGGTTGCGCGGGAGGGGGCCGCGCCCGAGTGAGTACTCAGGAAATCAATGATTTGATTCGTACTGCTTATACAAACAAAGATCAGGGACGATTGGCGACCGATCCTGGCGTGCCCGCGCTTGCCGGTTTTCGTCGCCAGGATTACAGTCTCGTTAGCTTGACCGAACGGTCCCGCAAGACGGTGATCGATCCGCTGGGGCGCCCGCGCAACGGCCGGCAATTAGAACTTTCGCGGTGGTAAGCTTTTGGCATAATTCGGCCAGGAATAGGGGCCGCATCTAAATCCGGCGGGCATCGGGGAGCCAGCCATACCGAGCCGGCGCACGGTGCTGGCTTGCGAGGAGAAGCACATGCCTGCGCGCTCAATCGCATCGCTATCGTTATCCTTCGGTCTGGTTTCCATCCCCGTCAAGCTGTATTCGGCCACCGAAAGCGCTTCGGACGTCAGGTTCAACCTGATGGCGCCGGACGGGTCCCGCGTGAAACAGCAGTACGTGTCGGAGTCGACTGGCGAAGTCGTCGAACGGTCGTCGATGAACAAGGGTTACGAGTTCGAGAAAGACAGATTCGTCGTGTTCACTGCCGACGAACTGAAGGCTCTCGAAGAAGGTGCGAGCCATGTCGTAGAGATAGTGGCCTTCATTCCCGAAAAATCCGTCGAGCCGATTTACTACGACAAAGCCTACTTCATCGCACCGGACAAGCGCGGCGGCAAACCGTACAGCCTGCTGCAGCAGGCGTTGCTCGAAAGCCATCGATGTGCGCTGGCAAAATGGGCTTCCAAGGGAAAGACCCACATTGTTCTCGTCAGACCGACCGACGAGGGGCTGATTTTTCAGCAGCTCTTCTATGCCGACGAAGTCAGGTCTCTGACAGACCTGCACATCGAGCACGTACCCGTATCTGACGCAGAGCTGAGCCTCGCGCTGCGGATCATCGAACAGGGCACTGAAGACAACTACGACCCGACCGCTTACGAGGACGAGGAGAAAAAGCGAGTACTCGCCGCGATTGACCGGAAGATCGAAGGCAAGCAGGTTATCTCGGCCGAGCCGGTAGAGCCGGCTTCCGGCGGACAGGTCATCGATCTGATGGAGGCATTGCGGGCAAGCCTTGCAAAGGGGGGCGCCAAGGCGAAAACGGGCGTGCGCAAGAGCAAGGATGCTGACGAAATCGCTGCGGGCGCTGCACCGCGGACGAGGAAGCCGGCGCAACGCGCCGAAAAGGCGCCTGCCATTCCAGCCAGGGTTCGGGCTCGCAAGTGACACGCAAACGCAATCAACACGACATCTCGTTGCGCAAGCTCCAGTCGCTGCTGGGTGTCTCCCGGCGAGTGTTGTCCGGTTTGATCGGAGCCGGATTCGTGACGCCTTCGCGGGGGCCACTAAATGAGCTGCGATTTACTTTCCGGGACGTTGTCGTGCTCCGCACCGCATTCCAACTGCAGTCCGCGAAGATATCCTCGCGCAAAATTCTTGCTGCGCTTGCCCGCCTGAAAGCTGAACTGCCCGATGAGCTGCCTCTTTCAGGCATTCGAGTCACCGCTGTGGGTAACACGGTCGCGGTCAAAACCGGGCCTTCGCAATGGGACGCCAATACCGGCCAGCTTCTTCTGGATTTCGAAATCGCTGAAATCAAGGGCGACGTCGTATTTCTGGAGACATCGCCAGAGCAAAAGGACGCTGTCGTTCATGCCGAGGAATGGTACGCACTGGCGGAGCAACTGGCCGATGCGGACGCCAGGGGGGCGGAGCAGGCGTATCGAAAGGCCATCGAGCTCTCTCCGGAACCGTTTTACGCTGCGTACGTGGATTTGGGCGCGCTCCTTTGCGAGGACGAACGGCGGTGCGAAGACGCGCTCGGCGTCTTCGAGCAGGCTCTGGCTCTTTTTCCGGACGACGCCGTCCTGCACTTCAACCGGGCTGTGGCCCTCGAAGGTGTCGGCCGCCTGGAAGACGCGGAGCGCAGCTATGGGCGCTGTCTCGAGATCAACCCCTCCTATGCGGACGCCCACCACAACCTCGGCTTGCTTCGGGACAGGCGCGGGGACAAGCAGGGGCTCGTGCGTCATTTGAGCGCCTGGCGCCGGCTCAACAGCTGATAGAAGACCGGCTCGGCCGCGCTTGAGCCTGGGCCCATGGATATCGACGGTTCACACGCCTCCCAGCACCAGTGGAATGCAAGTGTTGGCTTTCCGCATTGGCAGCCTGATGCAGGTGTTAGCCGGAACCCGACACAGCAACGTTCTTTCCACCCTCCGTTGACCTGATCCTGCCAAAGCAGCGCACTGGAGCCTTGTGTAACAGGCCAGAGCGGCGAGCGGTGCTTGCATGGGCACACTCATTGCGTAGTAGGCTCAGCCCGCTTCCGGCGCGGCTCTCTGACTGCCCAATCTCAATGGAGGCAAACGTGCTGGCGACGAAACCCTGCATCGCAACCTGTGTAATTGACGGCGTCGCTGTCACGCTCACATTCCTGCCCGACACGGGTGTCTTGCGAATCACCGACCCCACAGGCACCCGCCTAAGGGAAACCACGTGGTCCGCATCGTGGCAGAGCCTTATTGCGACGTTTCGCGAACTCAGCGAAACACCGGTGGAAGACCGTGCCGACCCGGAAACGCTATTCCGGTAGCCTGGCTGCGTCGGACGTCCTCGTGCCTGTGGCGCGACGCCCAACATCCCTGTGACGGACCCATCCCCCACAATCTGCCCAGGCCGTCCAATCCGCTTTTGTTATCGCTTCATCCAATACTCGAATTGTTGAGGTATCGGTCTCCCCGTATATTGGCGTCACAAGCAGACAGGCACATAAGCCAGGTACAGGAGACAGGTATGAACCGGATCGATCTCGAAGGCCGCGTTGTCGTCATTACCGGGGGCGCACGCGGCATCGGCTACGCGGTGGCACAGCGCGCGCTGGAGTCGGGGGCTTCGGTCGCGCTATGGGATGTCGATGCGGAACGTCTTACGCGCAGCGAACGGGAATTGAGCGAACGCGGCAAGGTATCGTCGGTAGTGGTCGAACTCACCAGCGAATCCTCCGTGGCCGACGCCACCGCCAGAACGGTGCAACAGCACGGCGGCATCCACGTACTGATCAACTGCGCCGGCATCACGGGCGGCAACGGCAAAACCTGGGAACTGGAGCCGGAAGTCTGGCGCCGCGTCATCGACGTGAACCTGATCGGCCCGTACCTCACCAGCCGCGCCATCGTGCCGGTCATGCTCAAGCAGGGCTATGGGCGGATCGTCAATATTGCTTCAGTGGCCGGCAAGGAAGGCAATCCCAACGCGTCGCACTACAGCGCGTCGAAGGCCGGCCTCATCGGCCTCACCAAATCGCTCGGCAAGGAACTGGCCACGAGCAACATCCTCGTCAACGCCGTGACCCCCGCCGCAGCGAAGACCGAAATCTTCGACTCGATGGCTCAGGAGCACATCGACTACATGCTGTCGAAGATCCCGATGAACCGCTTCCTGCTGCCTGAAGAGGCGGCATCGCTCATCCTCTGGCTCTCTTCGGAAGACTGCGCGTTCAGCACCGGCGCCGTATTCGATCTGTCGGGTGGCCGGGCGACGTACTGAGTTCGCCGTGCGAAAGCCTGACGCCAGCAAGACCCGAAAGATCCGTTCGTGCCTGCATCAGACATAGCCCGCCCGGTCACGACGCCGGGCGTATCAGGAGACACCATGGATGCGACTTCGCCTGCCTCGACAGAGGCCGTTGTCGGCAAGGTCATGCGGCGCCTGCTGCCGTTTCTGCTGCTGATGTATGTGCTGGCGTTTCTCGATCGCGCGAACATCGGATTCGCGCAAAAGGCCCTGCAACAGGACACGGGTCTTTCTGACGCTGCGTTCGCCTTCGGCGCAGGGGTGTTCTTCGTCGGCTACGCGCTCTTCGAGGTGCCCAGCAACCTGCTGCTGCATCGGGTCGGTGCGCGGCTCTGGATGTGCCGGATCATGGTGACGTGGGGCATGGTCTCCGCGGCCATGGCCGTAGCGCACACGCCGTCGGCGTTTTATACGCTGCGCTTTCTGCTGGGTGTCGCGGAAGCGGGCTTTTTCCCGGGCATCATCTACTACCTGACTTACTGGTTTCCCCAATCGGCGCGCGCACGCGCACTCGGCGTCTTTTACTTCGGTGCGCCGCTGGCGTTTATTTTCGGCAGCCCGCTGTCGGGTCTGCTGCTCGAACTGCATGGCGCATTCGGTCTTGCCGGCTGGCAATGGCTGTTTCTGATCGAAGGCGGCCTCGCGTCGGCTGTGGGCGTCTGGGCTTTCTGGTATCTCGACAACCGGCCCGCCGATGCGCGCTGGCTCGATGCCGCGCAACGCGATGTGCTGGCAGCCGCGATCGACGCGGATGCGCGCGATGCCGCGGCACACGGCCCGCGCAGCGTGCTGGCCGCGCTGTTGGACCGCCGGGTGCTTTCGCTCGCGCTGATCTATCTGCTGATCCAGATCAGCGTATATGGTGTGATCTTCTATCTGCCGCAGCAGGTCGCTGCATTGCTCGGCACGAAAGTGGGCCTGCGCGTCGGTCTCGTGACGGCCTTGCCGTGGTTGTGCGCGGTCGCGGTGACCTGGTGGGTGCCGCGCCGCGCGGACCGCTTTGGCGGCCATCGTCGCTGGGCCGTCCTGCTGCTGGTCGTCGCGGGGCTTGGCATTGCGCTGTCCGGGATGTTGCACAGCCCGGCCCTGGCTCTGGTTGCGCTCTGCTTCGCAGCCAGTGGCTTCATCGCCGCGCAGCCGCTGTTCTGGACCTTGCCCACGCGCTATCTCACGGGCGCCGCCGCTGCAGGCGGCATCGCGCTCATCAATTCGCTCGGCAGCCTCGGCGGCTTTTTCGCGCCGACGCTCAGAACCAGCGTCGATCACGCGTTTCCCGCAACATCCGCGGGCCTTGCCGTGCTCGGAGTCGCCAGCATCCTCGCGGCACTGTTGATCGCTACGCTGTTTCGCCGCAACGACGCCCCTTCGACCTCTCTCTTTCATCACCCGATGCATCGCGCCCGATAGCCGCGCAGCAACGTTAGCGGACGCGAATCGCAAACGGAAAAACGGAGCCCGTTCTCATGACCATGCCCACCATACGGCACGTGCGTGCCTTCATCGTCCGCGGCGGCGGCGCCGATTACCACGATCAGCCAGGCGGTCACTGGATCGACGATCACATCGCGACACCCATGGCGCGCTACCCGGAATATCGCCAGAGCCGTCAGTCGTTCGGTATCAATGTGCTGGGCACACTCGTGGTCGAAATCGAAGCGAGCGACGGAACCGTCGGCTTTGCCGTGACGACGGGTGGCGAGATCGGCGCCTTCATCGTCGAAAAACATCTTGCCCGTTTTCTCGAGGGGCAACTGGTTACGGACATCGAGAAAATGTGGGATCAGATGTATTTCTCTACGCTGTATTACGGCCGCAAGGGCGTGGTGCTGAACACGATCTCGGGTGTCGATCTCGCGCTGTGGGATCTGCTCGCAAAGATCCGCCAGGAACCGGTGTACCAGTTGCTTGGCGGTCCGGTGCGCGATGAACTCGTGTTCTATGCGACCGGCGCGCGGCCGGACCTTGCGAAGCAGATGGGTTTTATCGGCGGCAAGATGCCGTTGCAACATGGACCGGCCGAAGGCGGGGAAGGGCTCAAGAAGAATATCGAGAAGCTCGCCGACATGCGCTCGAAAGTCGGCGACGACTTCTGGCTGATGTTCGATTGCTGGATGAGCCTCGACGTGCCGTATGCGACGCGTCTCGCGCAGGCGGCGCACCCGTATGGCCTGAAGTGGCTCGAAGAGTGCCTCCCGCCCGACGACTACTGGGGTTACGCCGAACTGCGCCGCAACGTGCCGCGCGGCATGATGGTGTCGACGGGCGAACACGAGGCGACGCGCTGGGGTTTCCGCATGCTGCTCGAGATGGAATGCTGCGACCTGATCCAGCCGGACGTCGGCTGGTGTGGCGGCATCACCGAACTGATCAAGATCTCCGCGCTTGCCGACGCGCACAATGTGATGGTCGTGCCGCACGGGTCGTCGGTATACAGCTATCACTTCGTGGTCACGCGTCACAACTCGCCGTTTGCGGAGTTCCTGATGATGGCGCCGAAGGCGGACCAGGTCGTGCCGATGTTCACGCCGCTGCTGCTCGACGAACCGGTGCCGGTCAACGGCCGTATGAAGGTGCCCGACACGCCGGGCTTCGGCGTGCGGCTCAATCCTGAATGCGCGCTCACGCGGCCTTACGGTCACTGAGTGCTGAAGCTGAACACTCAGCGGGATATGACGAAGAACCTGGGGGATAAGACGTGCTGCTCGAGGACAAGGTAGTCATCGTCACAGGCGGGTCGCGCGGCATTGGCCGGGCCATTGCCGTTGCATGTGCAACCGAAGGCGCCCACGTGGCGATCAACTTCTGGGGCGACAACGATGCCTCGTATGGCCGTCGTTCGGCGGTCGCTGAGGTGGTCGAGGAAATCGAGGCGCTTGGCCGTCGTGTGATCGCCGTCGAGGGCAATGTGGCAAAGCCTGAGACGGCCACAGAACTCGTGAGTCGCACGGTCGATGCGTTTGGCCGGGTCGACGTGCTTGCTAGCAACGCGGGCATCTGTCCGTTCCATGCGTTTCTCGACATGCCCGCGTCAGTGCTCGAGACGACCGTGGGTGTGAACCTCAACGGTGCGTTTTACGTGACGCAGGCCGCTGCGCGGCAGATGAAGGCGCAGGGCACCGGCGGCGCGATCGTCGCGACAAGCTCGATCAGTGCGCTCGTCGGCGGCGGCATGCAGACGCATTACACGCCGACGAAGGCGGGCGTGCACTCACTGATGCAGTCGTGCGCGATTGCGCTTGGGCCTTACGGCATCCGCTGCAATTCGGTGATGCCGGGCACGATCGCCACCGATCTGAATGCCGAAGATCTCGCCGATGAAGCAAAAAAAGCGTACTTCGAGAAGCGCATACCGCTCGGCAGGCTGGGCCGTCCCGAAGATGTCGCGGATTGCGTGGTATTTCTCGCGTCCGACCGCGCGCGCTATGTAACGGGCGCGGCGTTGCTCGTGGACGGCGGCCTCTTCGTCAACCTTCAGTGAGCGGGCTGCGCCGTGACGGCGGGTGCGTCGGCCGTAGCTGGGTCGTCGCGAACGAGCGCATGCGAAAAACCGCGCAGCAGGCTGACGAAGTGTTCGGCCGGCTCGGCAAGCGGCTCGCCCTTGCGCGTCAGCAGGCCGAAACCCGGCAGGCTCTTGCCGATCTCAACGGGCAGCACGACAAGCAGTCCGCCGCGCACATGATCGCGCACGACGGATTCCGGCAGCATCGCAACGGCGTCGTAGTTTTCGAGCAGTTGGAGCGTGGCGAAGATGGACGCGCATTCGGTCAGGTTCACCGGCGTCGCCAGACCCGCGCGGGCGAGTTCCTCTTCGAAGAGCACCCGTGCCGGACTGGAAAGCGGTTGAGCGACCCACGGCCACTCGATCAGCTCGCGCAGCGTAACGGATGTGCAGCCGGCAAGCGGGTGGGCGCTTCGCACAACCAGCAGCAAGGTTTCGCGGGCAAGCGGTTCGAAGCTGAAGTCGTTGTGCTGGAGCGGATTGGTCAGGCGGCCGAGCGCGAGGTCGATTTCGCGGCGATGCAGCAACTGGACGACCTGATCGCTGGTTTCGCCGAGGATGCGCACGTTAAGAAGCGGTCGCCCGGTTTTGAGCGCAGCCACGGCCATCGCGAGCAGATCGGGCGCCGCGCCCATGATCGCGCCGACCGTCAGCTGACCGTGCCCGCCTTTACGTTTCACCTCGAGATCTTCGGCGAACCGGGTCAGTTCGGCGAGCGCACGCCGCGCGTAGGCAAGGGTCACGACGCCAAGCGGTGTGGGCTGCATGCCGCGGGCGTTGCGCTCGAACAGCAGGAAGCCGAAAGCTTCCTCGATGTCACCGAGCATACGGCTTGCACTGGGCTGTGCAACGTTGATGGCGTCGGCGGCCAGATGGACATTGCGGGCGTCGTCGAGTGCGACGAGCAGCGCGAGATGCTTGAACTTGAGTCGGTTGACGAGGGCGACCGTGGCGGCGTTGTGGTTCATGGACCCTGTGCGATTCGGTTTCTGGATCGCCCAATCCCAACTTCGGATTGAGATGCTATCGACGCCCGAATTATAGTCGTTCCAGACGCTTCGCCCGAGAAAGCGCGGAACACAACTGGAGACAGGCCGTAATGGAGACAGTGGCTTTCCGGATGGTGCTCAATCCCGGCATGCGAGAAGAATACGAACGCCGGCATCGGGACATCTGGCCCGAGCTGGTTGATGCGCTGCACAACGCGGGGGTGCGCGACTACCGGATCTTCCTGGACGAGGAAACCCACCACCTTTTTGCGGTGTTGAGCCGGCCGGACGATCACCGGATGGATCAACTGCCGACGCTCGACGTGATGCGCAAATGGTGGGACTACATGGCCGACATCATGCAGACACAGCCCGATCACGCGCCGCTGCAGCAGCCGCTCGTGGCGGTTTTTCATCTTCCCTGAACGATCTTCAAACTTTCAACGGGCGGAGGGTGTCCCATGCAAGTGGTCGACCCGCACATTCATCTGTGGGACCTGAAGACGCATCACTATCCGTGGCTGGCGAAGCCGGGTGTGTCGTTCGTTGGCGATGCCCGCGACCTGAAGCACGACTATCTGGTGGCGGATCTGCATGCCGACGCGCAGGATATCGACGTGCTCAAGGTCGTGCATGTCGAGGCGAATCACGATCCGGCGGATCCGGTCGAGGAGACGCGCTGGCTGCAGTCCGTTGCGGACTCGGCTGGGTCGCGTGGCATGCCGCAGGCCATCGTGGCAGCGGTGGACCTGTGTGCGCTGAATGCGGCGCAGGTGCTGGAAGAGCATACAGCCTTTGCGAACATGCGCGGCGTGCGGCAGATCCTGAACGTTCATGCGGATCGGCTTTATGACTACGTCGGCCGGCATCTGATGCGCGATCCATTGTGGCGCGAGAACTTCTCGCTGTTGCGGCGTTACGGGCTGTCGTTCGACATGCAGCTTTATCCGTCGCAGATGGACGAAGCCGTCGCGCTCGCGAATGCGCATCCGGATACGCAGTTCATCGTCAATCACGCGGGCATGTTCGTGGACCGCAGCAGCGTGGAAGGATATCGCGCCTGGCGCGAAGGCATGCGGCGCCTCTCCGCCTGCGGCAACGTCGCGGTGAAGATCAGCGGGCTTGCCATGTTCGACCATCGATGGACGGTGGAGAGCCTGCGCCCGTACGTGCTCGAAACGATCGATACGTTCGGCACGGCACGTGCGATGTTTGCATCGAACTTTCCGGTTGACCGACTGTTCGGGTCTTACACCGATCTGTGGCATGCGTATGCGTCGATTGTCGAAGGCGCCAGCGCAGATGAGAAAACGGCGCTTTTCAGAAACAACGCGGAACGGTTTTACCGTATCTAGCCCCGGCATCAGAATTTCAGGCGGCGTCAAACGCGCTGCAAGGAAAGGAGACAACGCTGTGCAGGATCAAACTTCCCGCGTACCGCGGCTCGAACTCAGGCATGCGAGCAAATCGTTCGGACGCGTACGTGCGCTGTCCGATGGCGAGCTGGTGCTGTGGCCGGGCGAAGTGCACGCGCTGCTCGGCGAAAATGGCGCGGGCAAATCGACGCTCGTCAAGATTCTGGCGGGCGTGCATCGCCCCGACTCAGGCGACCTGCACATCGACGGCGTCGCCCGGCAGTTCGTCACGCCAGCCGAGGCGCGTGACGCCGGCATCGCGGTGATCTATCAGGAACCGACGCTGTTCTTCGATCTGTCGATTGCCGAGAACATCTTCATGGGCCGCCAGCCGGTCGACCGTGTGGGCCGCATCCAGTACGACGCGATGCATCGGGAAGTGCGCGATCTTCTGGCGTCGCTGGGCGTCGATCTGCGTGCGGAGCAACTGGTGCGCGGACTGTCGATTGCGGACCAGCAGGTCATCGAAATCGCCAAGGCGCTGTCATTGAACGCCAACGTGCTGATCATGGATGAGCCGACCGCCGCGCTTTCGTTGCCCGAGGTCGAGCGGCTCTTCACGATCGTGCGCCGGCTGCGCGAGCGCGACGTCGCCATTCTGTTCATCACGCACCGTCTCGACGAAGTCTTCGCACTCTCGCAGCATGTGACGATCATGCGCGATGGCGCCAAGGTTTTCGACGCACCGACCGCTGACCTCTCCACCGCGGCGATCGTTGCAAAGATGGTCGGACGCGATCTGGAAAGTTTCTATCCGAAGGCTGATGTGACGCCCGGTGAAGTGCGTCTCTCGGTGCGCGGACTGACGCGCATCGGCGTGTTCAAGGACATCTCGTTCGATGTCCGCGCCGGGGAGATCGTCGCGCTTGCGGGGCTCGTCGGCGCGGGGCGCAGCGAAGTGGCGCGGGCGATCTTCGGCATCGATCCTCTGGACGCAGGCGAGATTCAGATTGCAGGCAAGCGCTTGAGCCCGGGACGTCCCGCTGCCGCCGTTCAGGCCGGGCTCGCGCTGGTGCCGGAGGACCGCCGCCAGCAGGGTCTCGCGCTGGAACTGAGCATCGCGCGCAACGCCTCGATGACCGTGCTCGGCAGACTGGTCCGGCATGGTTTGATCTCCACGAAGAGCGAGCGCAACCTCGCGACGCAGTGGGGCGCAAAGCTTCACCTCAAGGCAGGCGATCCGTCCGCCCCGGTCGGCACGTTATCGGGCGGTAATCAGCAGAAGGTAGTGTTAGGCAAATGGCTGGCCACGAGCCCAAAGGTGCTCATCATCGACGAGCCCACCCGTGGCATCGACGTCGGCGCCAAGGCGGAAGTCTATGGCGCGCTTGCGGAACTGGTGCGCGACGGCATGGCCGTGTTGATGATTTCAAGCGAATTGCCTGAAGTGCTCGGCATGGCCGACCGCGTGCTCGTGATGCATGAAGGGCGCATCACGGCGGACATCGCGCGCGCCGATGCCAACGAAGAACGGATCCTGGGCGCGGCGCTGGGCCAGTCCCCGGTGACGCTGGGGCACGCGGCATGATGCGCCACTCCACCACTCACTCGCCCGTGGCAAAGCTGGAGCAGCCCGGTATGAAGCGATCCGCGTCCGGCGCAGGCGGACTCGTGGCCGGCATTGCGAAGAGCCGCGAAACGACGCTGTTCGTCGTGCTGATCCTGCTGATCGTCGGCACCGGGCTTGCGAAGCCTCAGTTCCTCAACCTGCAGAATCTGCGGGACGTGCTGCTGAATGTGTCGATCGTCGGTTTGCTGACGGCCGGGATGACAGTAGTGATCCTGATGCGGCACATCGATCTGTCGGTGGGGTCGACGGTCGGCGTGAGCGCCTATGCGGTCGGCAGCCTGTACGTCGCGTTTCCGCACATGCCGGTGGTCGTCGCGCTGGCGGCGGGGCTCGCGATCGGTCTTGTCGCGGGCGGGATCAACGCGGTGCTGGTGGCCGTGGGCCGTGTGCCCTCGCTGGTCGCGACGCTCTCGACGCTCTACATTTTCCGCGGTGCCGACTACGCGTGGGTCCACGGTGGCCAGATCAACGCGACCAGTCTGCCGGAGGCATTCTCACGGCTTGCGACGGGCACCGTTTTTGGCATCCCCTCGCTCGCCTTGATCGCAGCGGCGGTGCTCGCCGGTCTGTCGATCTACCTGAAGCAGTTTCGCGGCGGCCGCGAGCACTACGCGATCGGTTCGAACCCGGAGGCGGCGCGCCTCGCTGGCGTGAACGTCGAACGCAGGGTGATGGCCGGGTTCCTGATCTCAGGCGCGATCGCAGGATTTGCGGGCGCGCTGTGGCTCGCGCGTTTCGGCACCGTCGACGCCAGTACGGCGAAGGGCATCGAGTTACAGGTCGTGGCCGCGGCGGTCGTGGGTAGCGTGGCGATTACAGGTGGTGTCGGCACGATACTCGGCGCGACGCTGGGCGCACTGGTGCTGGGCGTGATCAGCATCGCGCTGGTCGTACTGCACGTCTCGCCATTCTGGGAGCAGGCGATCCAGGGCGCGCTGATCGTCGCGGCCATCGCTGCCGACACGTTGCTCGCGCGCTCCGTGGCTAAACGCATGATGAGGAAACGCGATCATGGCTAAACCCGATTCCGCCTTGTTGACCCGTCGGCGCGAGACGCCGCTGCAATGGGAAGTGCTGCTCGTCGTCGTGCTGGTGCTCGCGCTTGTGCTGGGTCGCGTGCTGTCGCCCGTGTTCCTGACCTCGGCGAATCTGGGCAACGTGCTCGCCGATCTGACCGAAATCGCCTTGATGGCGCTGCCCATGACGCTCATCATCGTGGCCGCGGAAATCGATCTGTCGGTGGCGTCGGTGCTGGGCGCGTCGAGCGCGCTGATGGGTGTGCTGTGGCACATGGGCTTGCCGATGCCGGTGGTCATCGTGCTGGTGCTGGTCGGCGGCGCGCTCGCTGGCCTCTTGAACGGGCTGGTGATCGTGAAGCTGAATCTGCCTTCGCTGGCGGTCACGATCGGCACGCTGGCACTGTTTCGCGGTCTCGCGTATGTGCTGCTGGGCGATCAGGCCGTCGCGGATTTCCCGCCGGCCTATACCGCATTCGGCATGGATTCGTTGTGGTCCACGTTCATTCCTTTGCCGTTCGTGATCGTCATTGTCTGCGCCGTGGTGTTCACGGTGCTGCTGCAGGCGACGGCGTTCGGCCGCAGCCTGTATGCGATCGGCGCGAATCCGACGGCTGCCGCGTTTTCGGGTATCGATGTCGCCTGGATCCGCCTGCGGCTCTTCATCCTGTCCGGCACGCTGAGCGCGCTGGCGGGCATCGTGTACACGCTGCGCTTCACCAGTGCGCGTGGCGATAACGGTGAAGGGTTCGAACTGTCGGTGATCGCTGCGGTGCTGTTCGGCGGCGTGAGCATCTTCGGCGGACGCGGCTCGATGTATGGCGTGCTGCTGTCGCTGCTGATCGTCGGCGTGCTGAAGAATGCGCTGACGCTCGACGACGTCTCCAGCGAAACGCTGACCATCGTCACAGGCGTGCTGCTGCTCGCGTCGGTGCTGATTCCGAATCTGGTGGCGCGCTGGCGCGCCATGCGCGACCGGCGCTTCATCGCGAAATCCACGTCCTGAAGACAGGGACAAGGTGGCAGGCCACATCCTAACGATTAACAACCCCGGGCGGCCTACGTCCGACAACACAGCCAGGAGACATTTCATGTTTAGACCACTACGTAGCGCCGGCGCGGTAGCGCTGTGCGCGGCCCTGCTCGGTCTCAGTTGCGCCGCGGGCGCGGCGGACCTCAAGAGCGGCTTGAAGATCGCGTTTGTCCCCAAGCAGATCAACAATCCCTATGAAGTGATCGCGGACGACGGCGGCATGGCTGCGATCAAGGACTTCAACGGCGTCGGCAAGGTGGTCGGGCCGTCGGATGCGGGCGCGTCGTCGCAGGTGCAGTACATCAACACGCTGACCACGCAGCACCAGGACGCCATCGTGATCGCCGCCAACGATGCGAACGCGCTCGTGCCGTACTTGAAAAAGGCGATGTCGCAGGGCATCAAGGTCGTGACGTTCGATTCCGACACGGCGCCTGAAGGACGGCAACTGTTCGTCAATCAGGCCAATGCGGAGAGCATTGGCCGCGGGCAGATCCAGCTGGTGTCGAAGCTGATGGGCGGCGAAGGCGAATTCGCGATTCTTTCCGCCACGCCCAACGCGACGAACCAGAATACCTGGATCAAGTGGATGCAGGAAGAATTGAAAAAGCCCGAGTATTCGAAGATGAAGCTCGTCAAGATCGCGTATGGAAACGATGACGATCAGAAGTCGTTCGTTGAAACGCAAGGGTTGTTGCAGGCGTATCCGAACCTGAAGGCGATCGTCGCGCCGACCTCGGTCGGGATTGCGGCTGCGGCGCGCTATATCTCGACGTCGTCGAGCAAGGGCAAGGTGGCGGTGACTGGCCTCGGCACGCCGAACCAGATGCGCGCGTTCGTCAAGAACGGCACCGTGACGGCGTTCCAGTTGTGGGATCCGGGTCAACTCGGTTATCTCGCGGCTTACGCCGCGGCGAATCTCGCGTCGGGGACGATCTCGGGCAAGGAAGGCGAGTCGTTCGAGGCGGGTAAGCTGGGCAAGCGCACGATCGGTCCCAAGGGCGAAATCATTCTTGGACCGCCGACGACCTTCGATGCGAGCAACATCGATAATTTCAATTTCTAGAGATCGGGCGACGGCAAGCCGCCGTTATCTCAAGAATTGACACAGACGCCCTTCGGGGCGTCGTTTCATATGGGGCTCCGGAGTTCAAAGACGTTTCGCGTAGCGGCCCGCAAGCAGGCCAATAGTGACCGCCAGGGCGCCGCTATCCGATAGAATGGGGGCCGACTATGAACTGTTGATCAGGAGATCTGTGTGAAATCTGGTTTTCTTATGCTTGCTGCCGCTACGCTGACTTCGATGGCATTCGCCGCTACGCCTGCCAATGCGGGTACCGTCGAAAAGCTGCCTTCGGGCGTCGTCGTCGAACACCTGACGCAGGGCACGGGTGCGCAGCCGACCGCTGACAATGTCGTGAAGGTGAACTATCGAGGTACGCTTGCCGATGGCACGGAGTTCGATAGTTCGGCAAAGCACGGCGGCCCCGCGACTTTCCCGCTCGGACGCGTCATTCCCTGCTGGACACAAGGCGTCGCGACGATGAAGGTAGGCGGCAAGGCGAAGCTGACGTGCCCGGCGGCGACGGCATATGGTTCGCGCGGCGTGGGTGCGATTCCGCCGAATAGCGACCTGACGTTCGAAGTCGAACTTCTTGATATCGTGAAGTAAACCGCTCGCCAGGCGTTTTCTTTACCGCGAGCAGGGGGCGTCGCCCGTTCGAACGGCCGGTCGTAGGGGCGTTCGTTCACCGGTGTGCGATACCCTGTTCGTCAGGGCTACCCGGCAGGGTGGTTCTACGGCGGGCAACGATTCGATAGCTGCTGCAGGAAAGGACATCTGAAACCCAGGGCGTTCCGTGCACTGCCCATCAGGGGCATACGCGGAATGTCCGCCCCTCGAGGAGCACTTCGATGATCCATGCCCGTGTTGTTCCATCCGTGCGCGCCACTGTCATGGCTGCCGTATCGGCCATCGCACTGCTGGGCTTCCAGTCGGCCGTGGCTCAGACGCCCGCGCCCAATGCCGGCCAGCCGGCGGTGGGCGCCGAAGCTGTGCTGCATGTTCAGGCGCGCGTCATCGGTATCGAACCCGATTCGAATAGCGTCATCTTGCAGGGGCCGCGCGGCAATATCGCCGTCATCGACGTGAATCCCGACGTCGCCGACGTGAAGAGACTGCATGTCGGCGACATGCTGACCATCGCCTACAAGAGGGCCGTTCTCGTCCACGTGGACAAGGTGGCGTCGAACGGCATCCGGGCACGCGTCGATACCGAAGCGGTACAGCCGGCTTCCGGCGGTGTCGTCGCTACCGGGCACATGGTGGAGGTGCTGGCGACCGTGCAGAAGATCGACAGGCAGAATCGCCAGGTGACGCTCCGTGGCCCGACACGCACGGAGGTCCTGGACGTGTCTCCGGACATTCCGCTCGACAACCTGAAGGTGGGCGATTCAGTGCGGGCCGTGTTCGTGTCCGCTATTGCGGCGGCGGTGACGCGCGGCGGAGCAAAGCCTCAGTAGGCGCCGATGCGCGTTTACCCAGGAAAGCGACGCTACCGGGTCGCGTGAGCCGACCGGCCCGGAGCCTCTCACGCATGGCTGCTCCGCCCCACGGGCAGCGCTCGCGCAAGCCCGCATCCCCGGTTTTTTGCGCTCGCGGGTTCTCCGTTCCGACGCGTTCACCCCGGACATCCGGAAAACCCCGCGAAATCCTGCCAACCTGCATCCGATTCCGGACGCGGATCTTCCTTTCCGCGACATCGCGCATCATGGTGCGGCGCACCTCAGAATCGTCTGAAACCCTTGTCTGTCAAGCCTTCAGGCGGCAGGCTGACGAGCGTGCTTTTCGGCCTGTGTCGTATTTGCGCAAGCGTCTGTCGCAATTAGTCGGCCGGTCGACCTTTTTTCTGGCAACCATGTAGGCACATTGTGCGGGCCGGCGCCTGCACCACGAAGGAGATGGATTCGATGAATTCCCCAAAAGTCGTGGTCGAAGGTCTCTGTAAGGTTTTCGGAGCCAATCCCAAGGCAGCGGTCGACTTGCTCGCTCGCGGCGCAACCAAGGACGAGATTTTTGCGAAGACCGGCCAGATCGTCGGCGTTCACAACGTGTCGTTCGACGTCCAGGAAGGCGAGATTTTCGTGCTGATGGGCCTGTCCGGTTCGGGCAAATCGACGCTGATTCGCCTGATCAACCGTCTGGTCGAGCCGACGGCGGGCAAGGTGCTCGTCGACGGCCGCGATATCGCCGCCGTGCGACGCTCGGAACTGACCGCGCTGCGGCGCACCGACATGAGCATGGTGTTCCAGTCGTTCGCACTGATGCCGCAGCGCACCGTGCTGTCGAATGCGGCGTTCGGGCTCGAGGTTGGCGGCGTCAGCCGCAAGGAGCGCGAGAAGCGGGCGCTACAGGTGCTCGAACAGGTGGGTCTCGCACAGTTTGCGCAGAAGCTGCCGGCGGAGCTGTCCGGCGGCATGCAGCAGCGCGTCGGTCTCGCACGGGCGCTTGCGGTCAACCCGTCGCTGATGATCATGGACGAGGCGTTCTCCGCGCTCGATCCGTTAAAGCGCAAGGAAATGCAGAACGTGCTGCTGGAACTGCAGAAGAACCAGCGGCGCACGATCATGTTCGTGTCGCACGATCTCGAAGAAGCGCTGCGCATCGGCAACCGTATCGCGATCATGGAAGGCGGCCGCGTGGTGCAGATCGGCACGCCGCAGGACATCATCAGCAACCCCGCCGACGATTACGTCCAGGCGTTCTTCGAAGGCGTCGACACGAGCCGTTATCTGACGGCGGGCGACCTGATGCGGACCAATGACGTGCCGCTCCTGCGCGATCTCGATGCGTCGAGCGTGGCAGAGTCGCTGAACGGCAGCGCCGAGTATGCCTTCGTGCTCGATGGCGAACGCCGCATCCGGGGTTTCGTCACGCGCGACGCCATCGGTCATGCATCGCCGCGGGTCAATCACGTCGAGGTGCTGTCGCGCAGTGCGTCGCTCGACCATGTCGTGTCGCGCGTGTGCGCGAATTCGACCGCGCTGCCGGTTGTCGACGACGAAGCCCGCTATTGCGGTTCCGTCGATCGGGCGGGCGTCCTGAAGGTTCTTACGCGTAATCGAGGTTCCCATGTCTGAGATCATCCCGCTCGGCCGCTGGGTCGATGAGTCTGTCCACTATCTTCTCGACCACGACGCAAGCACCTTCGACTCCATCGGCAAGGCGATCGAGAGTTTCGCCGCACTGATCGAACACGGCCTTCAGGCGATCCCGATGTGGGCGCTGATGGCGTTCTTCATCGGCATCGGTCTGTGGCGGGTCGGCTGGCGGTTTGCGATCTTTGCCACGCTGTCGCTATTGCTGATCTATGCAACCGGCTTCTGGGACCAGACGGTCGTGACGCTGGGCCTCACGTTGTCGTCGACGTTGATCAGTCTGCTGTTCGGCATCCCGCTCGGCATCTGGACCGCCAAGAGCAAGAACGTGGCCATGATCGTGCGGCCGATTCTCGACCTGATGCAGACGATGCCCGCGTTCGTCTATCTGATTCCCGCGGCGATGCTGTTCGGCCTTGGCCGCGTGCCGGGGATTCTGTCGACCGTGATTTTCGCCATGCCGCCCGCCGTGCGTCTGACGAGCCTCGGAATCCGGCATGTGAACCGCGAAATCGTCGAGGCAGGGCAGGCGTTCGGCTGCACGCCGTGGCAACTGCTCTACAAGGTGCAGTTTCCGAACGCATTGCCGTCGATCATGCAGGGCGTCAACCAGACCATCATGATGGCGCTGTCGATGGTGATCATCGCGTCGATGGTGGGCGCGGGCGGCCTCGGCAACGATGTGCTCGCCAGCATCCAGCGTCTCGATATCGGGCTGGGTTTCGAAAGCGGTCTTTCGGTCGTGCTACTGGCGATCATTCTCGACCGCATCACCGAAAGCTTCGGCCGTTCGCCGGGAACTGCCAATGCACCGCGCTTTGCCGGGCTGCGCAACGTGATGCGCGTACGCCGCGAGCAGCCAGTCGCCCAAAGCTGAACACGTGGAAAACAGCATGCCTCGCGAAAGCCTCCGGGCTTTCGCGATGGCTAAACATACCCTGTGCATTTTGGAGGGCGCGACGTGAACTCAGCCAGGACGGGATCGCCGGCCGCCGGATCGCCAGCCGCCGGATCGCCGGCCGCCGGATCGCCGTTGTCGAGCCTTGCGCATTTCGGATTTCTCACCCTGCCGAGTTTTTCGATGATCGCGTTCACGAGCGCGGTCGAAGTCCTGCGCATGGCGAACTACGTCGGCCGGGCCCAGCACTATCGATGGTCGATCCTGACGCCCGATGGCGTGCCGGTACGCGCCAGCAACGGCATCACGGTCAAGCCGACACGCACGCTGGAGGAAGCCGGCACGCCCGATGTGCTGATCGTATGCGGCGGCACGCAGATCCGCAGCGCCGTGGACAGCAACATCAAGACGCTGCTTGGCGAAGTCGCCGGTCAGGGCATACCGCTCGGCGGTATCTGCACGGGGGCGTATGCGCTGATGTCGGCGGGCTTGCTCGACGACTATCGTTGCACCGTACATTGGGAAGACCTGTCGACGCTCTACAGGGAATTTCCGCGGGTCCATTTCGCGGACGAACTGTTCGTGATCGACCGCGATCGCCTGACCTGCACGGGCGGGACGGCGCCGCTCGATCTGATGCTGAACCTGGTCGGCAGCCGGCTTGGGGAAAATCTTGCCGCCCAGGTGTCGGAGCAATTCATTCTCGAACGCATCCGCGGCGCCAGCGATCCGCAGCCGATCCCCGTCGATGCACGCGTGGGCTTCTCGCGCGCCGAGTTGATCGAAGTGGTGCGCCTGATGGAAGCGAACATCGAAGAGCCATTGTCGCTCGAAGAACTGGCGCGCCTCGTACAGCTTTCGCAACGGCATCTGCAGCGGATGTTCAAGGTGTATTTGAACGTCTCGCCGACCCACTACTACCTGTCGCTGCGTTTGCGTCGCGCCCGCGATCTGCTGCGCACGACCGACGCGTCGATTGCTCGCGTAACGACCGTCTGCGGTTTTCACTCACCATGCCATTTCAGCAAGGCGTATCGCGCGCAATTCGGCCACGCACCGAGCATTGAAAGACGTCACCCCACGAACCAGAACCGATGAATCTCCGAGGAGAGAGAAAGATGAAACGAAAGCTGATGGCCACTGCGTGCGTACTCGGTCTTGCGACCACGATGGCGCATGCGGCCGATCCGGAAGTGTGCAGGAACGTGCGCTTTGCCGATGTCGGCTGGACCGATATCGCGGCCACCACGGGCCTCGCCTCGACGGTGTTCCAGGGGCTCGGCTATAACCCGACCAAGACCATCGCGTCGGTGCCGATTACCTTCGCGGGTATCAAGAGCAAGCAGATCGACGTGTTCCTCGGCTACTGGGCGCCGACGATGGATCCGATCATCACGCCGTTCGTGAAGGCGGGCACGATCAAGGTGCTGCCGACGCCGAATCTGACCGGCGCCAAATACACGCTCGCCGTGCCGGACTATGTGTACAACGGCGGTCTCAAGACCTTTGCCGATATCCAGAAGTACGCGGACAAGCTCGACGGCCGCGTCTACGGCATCGAGCCCGGCAACGATGGGAATGCCCTCATCAAGAAGATGATCGACGGCAACCAGTTCGGCCTTGGCAAGTTCAAGCTGGTCGAATCGAGCGAAGCGGGGATGCTCGTCGAGGTCAATCGTGCGATTCGTGAAAAGAAGTGGATCGTGTTTCTCGGGTGGGAACCTCATCCGATGAACGTGCAGATGAAGATCGATTATCTGAGCGGCGGCGACGATGTGTTCGGACCGAACTACGGCGAAGCGAAGGTGTTCACGGCGACACCGCCTGACTACGCCGCGCGTTGCCCGAATGCGGCCAGGCTCGTGTCCAATCTGCAGTTCACGACGGCGATCGAGAATCACGTGATGGCGCCGATCATGAACAAGACGGACGCGAACAAGGCTGCGCTCGACTGGCTCAAGTCGAACCCGCAGGTGCTGAACCAGTGGCTGGCGGGCGTGAAGACGATTGACGGCAAGGATGGACTGCCGGCGGTCAAGGCGTATATCGCTTCGCACTGAGACTCGCTGGCATAGCCGGTCAACCGGCAGGAGGCGGGGGCGGACTGGCGCTGCGTTGTCACCGTGCGTCGCCGGGTTCGGCCTGGTGGGCGTGCCGGGCCGGTGCCAGCGCAAACCCGGGTGTCGTCCGGCCCGCTGATCTGTCATCTTTACGGTATTGCCATGTTTGCCGGCTAACGAGACGATTGCCTTAAAAGGCAGCAGCGAGGGGCGTGCCCCGAAGGAGTTGCCTGGCGTATGCGATTGCCGATAAACGAGTTGGCCAGCGTGATCCGTCAATGGATCGGCCGGCTCTCAATTTTGCTGCTTTGCGCGGACATGCTGTCCGGTTGCGCGTTGCCTTCCCTCGCGGATCGCACAGAGTCGGTCTCGCTGACGCCTGCGCAGGCTGAAGCCACCGGACTCGGCCTCGCGGTCGCCCCTGAGCTTGCGGCGCATACTGGCCTTGGGGGCATCTTTCCGATCTCTGACCCGCACATGGCGTTCGCGGCCCGTATGGACCTCATACGGGCGGCGCAGCGCACGCTGGACGTCCAGTACTACATCTGGCGCAACGACCTGACCGGCACGCTGCTACTGGAAGAGCTTCACGAGGCTGCCGACCGCGGCGTACACGTGCGACTGCTGCTGGACGATCACGGCATCGGGTCGTCGCTCGACGAGACGCTGGCGGCGCTGGAGGCGCATCCGAACGTCGAGGTTCGGCTGTTCAATCCGTTCGTGATCCGCAAGCCCAAATTCGTGGGCTTTCTGACGGACTTCTCGCGCGCCAACCGGCGCATGCACAACAAGTCGCTGACCGCCGACAGCACGGCGACCATCGTGGGCGGCCGCAACATCGGCGACGAGTACTTCGACGCAACCGACGGCGTTGTGTTCGCCGACCTCGACGTGCTCGCCGTGGGGTCGCCGGCAGCCGATGTCGCACGGGACTTCGACCGCTACTGGGCGAGCGCCTCGGCCTATCCCGTTGACCGGATTCTCCCGCGCGCCAGCGTCGGCCAGCTCGACGCCCTCGAACGCAAGGCGCAGGCCGTGGAGCGCGATCCGGCGGCCGCAGCCTATATGGAAGCCATGCGCGGCCCGAACGTCGTGCAGAAAATGCTCGACCGCACGTTGCCGTTCGAATGGGCGAAGACGCAGATGATCAGCGACGACCCCGCGAAGGGCTTGAACGATGCGCCACCAGAAGCGCTCATTACGCACCAGATGAGGGACGTGCTGGGCGAGCCGACCGAAGAGCTCGATCTGGTATCGCCATATTTCGTTCCGACCGCGTCGGGAACGCAATACTTCACCGATCTCGCCGGCCGAGGCATCGATGTGCGCGTGCTGACCAATGCGCTCGAAGCCACCGATGTCGCCGCCGTTCACTCCGGCTATGCGAAGCGGCGCGTCGCATTGCTCAAGGGCGGGGTCCATCTGTACGAGTTGCGGCGCCTGCCCGGTGGCAGCGGCAAGAAAGAGCAGTCGCCAGGTCCGTTCGGCAGTTCGGGGTCCAGTCTGCATGCGAAGACCTTCGTGGTGGATTCGCGGCGGGTCTTCGTGGGTTCGTTCAATTTCGATCCGCGTTCGGCGCACTTGAATACGGAGCTTGGCTTTGTCATCGATAGCCCGGAACTGGCGAGTCACATCGAGTCCATCTTCCTGAGCGTTGTTCCGCAGGTCGCGTACGTGGTGCATCTCGACGAAAACGGCAAGCTCTACTGGGCTGAGCGAAACGGCAATGAAGAAGTCCGCCACGACACGGACCCCAACACGACCTGGTATGCGCGAATGGGGGTCTGGATGCTGTCGATTCTGCCGATCGAGTCGCTTTTGTAGACGTTGCGTTGCGGTAGGGAGGGGCGGCGGGCGCTTCCGGTAGCGAACCGCCGTCCGGTCATTGGCGTATCGCGAACTCCTTCACATACGCATCGGGATCGCGACCGTCCCATGCACGGCCATCGATCAGCACCGGCGATGCTTCGCTGGTCGGCACCGGAATCCCCATTTTCAGCGCGGCCTCGCGATACAGCGAGCTCTGGTTGATCGCAGCTGCGATTGCCGCATAATCTTCGCTGCGGCCACTGTCGATCATGCCCCATCGCTGATATTGCGTCAGGAACCAGACGCCTTCCGATGGCCGCGGATAATTGACCGCGCCGCCTTCGAAAAACCGCACCGGCAGCCGCACGGCGTTGACTGCTTCACTGGAGAGCCGCGCCGCGATCAGCTCCTTCTGCACGCCGAGGAATTCCGGTTGCGCGAGCCAGCGCGCAATTTCGACGCGGTGTTCGCAGTCGTCCAGCCAGCGGCACGCTTCGAGCATCGTCTGCACGAGGGCGCGCGCCGTGTTCGGATGACGGCTGACAAAATCGCGCCGGCACGCGAGTATTTTCTCGGGATGATCCGGCCAGACTTCGCTGGTATAGGCCACGGTCTTGCCCACGCCGTGCGCTTCTGCAACAGCATTCCACGGTTCGCCCACGCACAGCCCGTCGAGTCGTTCCGACGCGAGCGCATCGACCATCTGCGGCGGCGGAATGACCACACTCTCGATATCGTGCAACGGATGAACGCCTTGCGCGGCCAGCCAGTAATACAGCCACATCGCATGCGTGCCGGTCGGGAAGGTCTGCGCGAACACCGGTTTGCGCCCAAGGGTTGCGAGCGCCTCGCGCAGGCTCTGGTGTTCGGCCAGCGCGTCAGCGAGGCGATTCGATACGGTGATCGCCTGGCCATTGCGATTGAGCACCATCAGCGCGGCCATATCCGTTTGCGGACCGCCCAGTCCCAGTTGCACGCCGTAGACCAGACCATACAGTGCATGCGCCGCGTCGAGGTCGCCGGACAGCAGCTTGTCGCGCACGGCAGCCCACGAAGGCTGGCGGCACAACTCCAGAGTCAGTCCGTGCGCGTGACCGAATTCGAACAGCTTGGCGGCCACGAGCGGGGCGGCGTCGGAGAGCGCGACAAAACCAAGCCGCAGATGCGTTTTCTCGAGCCGTTCCGCGGGTTCCGGTCGGGCGTGATTGGCGGGTTCGTTCATGAGGAGGGCTTCATTTGGGCGCGTCCGCGGAAGCGACGATCTGGCGCGCGATTTCGGCCAGCTTCACCCCCTGGTTCATCGCGCGTTTGCGCAGCGTCGCATACGCGGCATTCTCGGTCATTTTCTGCCGGTCCATCAGCAGGCGTTTGGCGCGGTCGATCAGTTTTCTTTCGGCCAGTTCGTTCTCGGCCTGCGCGAGACGTTCGCGCAACTGCGATTCCTGGGCGAAGCGGGCCAGCGCGACTTCGAGAATCGGCGCGAGGCGTTCCGTCGCGAGGCCCTCGACGAGATACGCCGTGACGCCCGCGCTCACCGCGTCGCGGATCAGCTGGTGGCTCGCATCGGGACTGAACATCAGCACCGGGCGCGGCGCGGTCGCATTCATCACGGCAAGCTGTTCGAGCGTGTCGCGCGATGGCGACTCCGTATCGATGATGATGACGTCCGGCCGTTCGCTCGCGACCACGCGATGCAGCGCATCCGGCGTCGCCGTGCCAGCCAGCATGTCGTAGCCGAGCCGCGCGAGCGCATCGCGCAGATCGCCAATCGGCTTGTCGGTGTCGGTTACGAGCAATACGCGCAGCATCTTCTGTCAGTTGTCATCGGCGGTTTCGGTTCAGGTTGCAAGCGCTGGCGCGGCGCACATTCGTTTGAGTTCGGGCACGCATGAGCCGCAGACGGTGCCGCAACCCAGCTGCGCTTTCAGTTCGGGCACCGTGGCGCCGTGGGCAATCGCCTCCTGAATGCGCGACTCCGTGATCTGCGTGCAGTTGCAGACCACGCGGTCGCGCACCGCGCCGGCCTGCTGCCGGGTCGAGAATACCGCGAAGCGCGGACCTTGCCACGGCGCGGCCTCGCGCAATTTTGCCAGCAGTGCGTCGGCGTTCGCCGCGTCGCCTGCAAATACGAAGCCATCGATGACGTTGTCGCGCCAGACGACCCGCTTGTCAAGACCGCGCCGCGCGTCGCGGTATTCGAGCGTGTCTTCGCCGGTACGCAGTGCCATCGCTTCGTAAAGACGGGCGAGCCAGTGTTCGGGCGCCGCTGTGTGTGCGGCGCGCAGCACGAGCAGGTCGTCGTCTTCGATGCTGAGCGACGCGTAGCCGCAGTCTTTCAGCAGCGGCTGGACGGCTGCATGCAGGGCGAGCACGTCGCCGCGGCGGGCGGCGACGAGCCGCCAGGGCAGTTCCGCCGGTTCGATGCGCACGGCGGCGTGCTTCAGTTCGGGTTGCGACGACAGCGGATCGACTGCGGCGATGGTGGTTTCGTTGATGCCGCCGCTCGCGAGAAACTGGGCGTTCCAGTGCATTGGCGCAAAGAGGGTCCCCGACTGGACATCGTCGGACAGTTGCACCGGCAGCACGAGTTCGCCGCGGCGGCTCGCGATCCGCACCAGATCGCCTTCGCTGAAGCCGCGTCGCGCGGCGTCGCCGCGTTGCATGCTGAGCGCCGGTTCGGGGGCGTGAGAGAACAGTTTGCCGATGCGGCCCGTGCGGCTCATGCCGTGCCATTGATCGCGCAGGCGGCCCGTCAAAAGACGGAAGGGATAGCGCGGATTCGTGGCCTCGGCGACCGGCAGATAGCGGGTCGCATGAAAGCGCGCGCGGCCGTCGGCGGTTGCGAACACACCGTCCGTATAGCGACGTGCCTGACCCCGTGCGCCTTGCGCGGGAAACGGCCATTGTTGCGGACCGGCTGCTTCGAGCGTGTCGTAGCTGAGGCCGCCGATATCCAGGTCACGGCCTTCGGTGAGTTTGCGATGTTCGTTGAAAACGTCTTCGGGTTTGTCGAACGCGAAGAGCGTCGAAGCAGCCTGATTGCGCTGTTCGATGCGCCGGGCGACTTCGTTGACGATCCACCAGTCGGGCTTCGCTTCGCCCGGCGCAGCGACAGCCGCGCGCACGCGGGAAATACGGCGTTCGGAGTTGGTGACCGTGCCGGATTTCTCGCCCCACGTCGCGGCGGGGAGAACCACGTCGGCGAACGGCACCGTATCCGTCTGCATGAAAGCGTCCTGTACGACGACGAATTCGGCGTTCTCGAGCGCTTCGCGCACGCGTGCGATATCGGGCATCGAGTGAACCGGGTTCGTGCAGGCGATCCAGATTGCCTTGATCTTGCCGCTATGGACCGCTTCGAACATGTCGACAGCCGGCAGGCCTGGCCGGTCGGAAAGTTGCGAGACGCCCCACAGGCGCGCAACTTCTTCGCGGTGGGCGGGATTGCCGATGTCGCGGTGCGCCGCAAGCATGGTTGCCATGCCGCCCACTTCGCGGCCACCCATCGCGTTCGGTTGCCCCGTCAGCGAGAACGGCCCGGCGCCGGGGCGGCCGATCTGCGCGGTCGCAAGATGCAGGTTGATCAGCGCGAGGTTCTTGTCAGTGCCGTGACTCGACTGGTTCAGACCCATGCAGTACAGCGACAGCGCGGCATCGCTCGCGCCGAACCATTCGGCTGCCTCCATGATTTCTCGCTCGGTGATGCCGCACAAGCCTGCGACCATGCGTGGCGTGAAGTCGCGCACGAGCGCCTTTAGCTCGTCGAAACCAGCGGTATGACGACCGATGAAATCGCGATCGACGAGGCCTTCCCAGATCAGGTGATGCAGCATCCCGTTGAAGAGCGCGACATCGGTGCCGGGCTGGATCGGCAGGTGCAGGTCCGCCATCGCCGCGGTATCGGTGCGGCGCGGGTCGACGACGATCCAGCGGATCGACGGATCCGCCGCCTTCGCTTCCTCCAGTCGGCGAAACAGCACGGGATGCGCCCATGCCATGTTGCTGCCGGCGAACAGCACGGTTTTCGCCTGTTCGAGGTCCTCGTAGCAGGTGGGCGGTCCGTCCGCGCCGAGCGCCATCTTGTACGCGGTGACCGCACTCGACATGCAAAGCCGCGAGTTCGTATCGATGTTGTTGGTGCCGATCAGGCCTTTCGCGAGCTTGTTGAAGACGTAATAGTCTTCGGTGAGCAACTGGCCCGATACGTAAAACGCCACCGCATCCGGGCCGTGCTGTTCGACGACTTCTGCAAAACGCGCAGCGACCGTATCGAGCGCCGCCGGCCATGACACCTGCTCGCGCGGCTCGTCACGACGCAGACGCATTTCCGGAGCCAGCGCGCGGCCTGTGTCGCTTTGCGCCGTCAGCGCGAGCGACAGCCCTTTCGTGCAGAGCTTGCCGAAGTTCGCCGGATGGTCCGGGTCGCCCTGCACACCGGTGATGCGGCCATTCTCCGCCTCGATGAGCACGCCGCAGCCGACGCCGCAATAGCAGCAGGTGGAACGGGTGACGGTCTTCATCGTGTCTCCGTGCGTGTGTTCAGGCGAGGCTCAGGAAAATCGAGCCGTCATCGTCGACCCGCACCGGAAAGTGGCGCGCGCAACCCTCATCGGGAGCACGGGCTTCACCGCTTGCGAGATCGATGTTCCATGCATGCAGGGGGCACGTGACGCTCTCGCCGTGCACGATGCCCAAGGACAGCGCGCCGCCCTTGTGCGGGCAGTGGTCGAGCAGTGCGAACACCTTGTCCTGCGCGGTGCGGAATATCGCCACGTTGCCTTCCGCGCGTTCCAGCACGCGGCTGCCCAGTTGAGGAATATCCGCAACTTCGCAGATACGGGTCCATTGTTGAGTCACTTTCATGTCCATGATGTCGTCCTCAGGCCACGACCTTGAGCGGAATGTATTCGTGCTTCTGCTTGCCGGCGATGCGTGCTTCCCACGGGTCCGGCAAGCCGTCGAGCGAATACAGCAGGCGCTCGAACAGGGCACGGCGATTCGCGTCGTCGTCGACGACCTTCTTCCTGATGTAGTCGAGACCGACACGCTCGATGTAGTGCACCGTGCGGTCGAGGTACCACGCTTCCTCGCGATAGAGTTGCAGGAAGGCGCCGGTGTATTCCTTGACCTCGTCCGCGGTCTTGACCTTGACGAGAAACTGCGCGACTTCGGTCTTGATGCCGCCGTTGCCGCCGACATAGAGTTCCCAGCCGCTATCGACCGCGATCACGCCAACGTCCTTGATCCCTGCTTCCGCGCAGTTGCGCGGGCAACCGGAGACGGCGAGCTTCACCTTGTGCGGCGACCACATGTTCGCCAGCATCGTTTCGAGATCGATGCCCATCTGCGTGCTGTTCTGCGTACCGAAGCGGCAGAATTCGCTGCCCACGCAGGTCTTGACGGTGCGGATCGACTTGCCGTACGCGTGGCCCGACTTCATGCCGAGGTCTTTCCACACATTGGGCAGGTCTTCCTTCTTCACACCAAGCAGGTCGATACGTTGACCACCCGTCACCTTGACCATCGGCACGTTGTATTTGTCCGCGACATCGGCGATGCGGCGCAGTTCGGCGGCGGTGGTCACGCCTCCCTTCATCTGCGGAATCACCGAGAACGTGTTGTCTTTCTGGATGTTCGCATGCACACGCTCGTTGACGAAGCGGCTTTGCGGATCGTCGACGGCTTCACGCGGCCACGTCGACAGCAGGTAGTAGTTGATCGCCGGGCGGCAGGTCGCGCAACCGTTCGGTGTGCGCCATTCGAGGAAGTCGTATACCTCGCGATGCGACACCAGATGCTGCTCGCGAATCACCTTGCGGATATCGCCATGGCTGTGATCGGTGCAGTGGCAGATTGCTTTCGTCTTCGGCGGTTCCTGGAAGTCGGAGCCGACGGTGCTCATCAGGATCTGTTCGACGAGGCCCGTGCACGAGCCGCACGAGCTTGAGGCCTTGGTGTGTTTGCGGACTTCGTCGAGCGTGAAGAGTCCTTTTTCGGTGATCGCCTTGACGATGGTGCCCTTGCAGACGCCATTGCAGCCGCACACTTCGTCGCTATCGGCCATCGCCGCGGCGCGGCATTGGCCCTGCACGCCCGAATCGCCCACATGCGATTCGCCGAACATGATGTGGTCGCGCAGTTCGCCGAGCTTGCGGCCTTCGCGCAGCAGCTTGAAGTACCACGCGCCATCAGCGGTGTCGCCGTAAAGGCATGCGCCGACGAGCTGATCGTCCTTGATCACGAGCTTCTTGTAGACGCCGCCGGACGGATCGGAGAGCACGATTTCCTCGGTGCCGTCGCTGCCCATGAAGTCGCCGGCGGAGAAGAGGTCGATGCCCGTCACCTTCAGTTTGGTCGACAGCACTGAGCCCTTGTAGCTGCCGATGCCGAGCAGCGCCAGATGGTTTGCGCAAACCTTGGCCTGCTCGAAGAGCGGCGCGACGAGGCCGTACGCGATGCCACGATGGCTCACGCATTCGCCCACGGCATAGACGCGCGGGTCATAGGTCTGCAGCGAGTCGCTGACGACGATGCCCCGGTTGCAGTACAGGCCCGCTGCTTCGGCGAGCGCGGTATTCGGGCGGATGCCGGCCGCCATCACGACGAGATCGGTGGGAATGCTGTCGCCGTCCTTGAAGCGGACCGCGCTGACTTCGCCCACGTCGTTGCCGATGATCTCCGAGGTCGCCTTGTTGAGCAGGAAGCTCAGGCCGCGTTCTTCGAGCGAGCGTTGCAGCAGTTTGCCGGCGGTCGAGTCGAGTTGACGTTCGAGCAGCGTATCGGCGAGATGAACGACGGTAACATCCATGCCGCGCAGTTTCAGGCCGTTGGCCGCTTCGAGGCCCAGCAGCCCGCCGCCGATCACGACGGCGTGACGCTTGAGCGTGGCGGTATCGATCATCGCCTGCGTGTCGCGGATGTCGCGATAGGTGATCACGCCTTTCAGATCGCGGCCGGGCACTGGCAGGATGAAGGGCGTCGATCCCGTTGCGATCAGCAGACGGTCATACGGCGCTTCGCTGCCGTCGTCGGCTACGACCACGCGTCGCACGCGATCGATCCGGTCGATCGTCTTGCCCAGATGCAACGTGATGTCGTTTTGCTGATACCACTCGACGGTATTGAGGATGATGTCGCCGAATGCCTGCTCGCCGGCGAGCACCGGTGACAGCAGGATGCGGTTGTAATTCGGATGAGGCTCTGCACCGAACACGGTGATGTCATAGTGGCCGGGCGCGATCGCCAGCAGTTCTTCGATCGTGCGGATTCCGGCCATGCCGTTGCCAATGACGACCAGACGAGGTTTGTTCATGACGAAGGTCTCCTGTTTCATGCGCACGCGCATACGGTCATAACCGGCCGGGCGTTGAGCGCGAGGCGCATCACGTCGTTCATGACAGGCGGGCAGAGCGCGGCGCGGGTGGACGTGACGGCCGTCGACGAGCATTGCCGTGTGGTAAGCGGGAAGGTGGGGACGATCTGGATCTGCTGCACGCCGGAGAGATATCGGACCATGCGGCTCAGATCGAAATTCGGGAATGCGGCAAACAGCGTGCTGAGATGGGCGTGGCGCCAGAAGCTGCGGTCCATGATGGTTCCGTCGTTGGATCGCACCCGGATCGTACCGGTTGCGACAAACGTCGAACGTCATTGCCCGACCTGATGAACGGCAGGTTGCCGTTTCGCTGCCCGGCCCGGGTCTGGTGTTACGTGGGGCACCCGAGCCTTGCGCCCCTGCATCATTGCAGGGAGCGAAACCTATTTAGCAACAGGTATGCCATGCTGCGTCATCGGCGCTGAGGCCTGATGGGATTAGGTTCTGCCGAAATGGCTGAGGTCGGATATTGCACCGCAGCAGTGCGCGGGCGAGCCGGGCTGCACTGCTTTAGCGCCACTGGATCAAGGGCGGGGCAAGTGAAGAAGGGCGAAAGGCGTTCTCAATCGCGCGCCGCACGCGCGCTCAATGCGCCTGCATAGCTGCGCGGCGAAAAGGCAAAAGTGAGCAGGATCATCGCCGAGATGCTGCATGCGAGCATGATCCATGCTGCCGTGAAGGTGCCCGTGAGATCGCGCACGAATCCTGCGATCATCGGCGCCGCGGCGGCCACAACGAAGCCGACGCCCTGAACGAACGCGATCAGTCGGGCGGCGTCGTGATGGTCGTCGGAGTGGTCGAGGGTGGTGACGAGCGTCACCGAAAACGTGCCGCCCAGCCCCGCGCCCGTCAGGGCGACCCACAGCAACGGCATCGCCTGAGGCCAGACGATGAGGCCGATGATGCCCGCCAGTTGCGCCGACAGGCCTGCAACCAGCCATGGCCGTCGATCGCGAAACGGCGCGGCGGCGAGCGGCAGCAGCAGGGCGGATGCTGCCTGAAAGACCGTCATCGCGCCGAGCTGCGACCCGCTGCTCGCGACGTCGGCGCCGTGCTGCTGGTAGTACGCGGGCAGCCATGCGACCAGGCTCGTATAGCCGCCATTCACCAGCCCGAAGTGCAAGCCGAGCGCCCACGCGCGCCGCTTGCGCCAGAGATTGACGGTGGATACGGGCTGTCTGGCTACTTCATCGTTGTGAGAGGCCGCGTGCGGTGTTCGACGGTTCAGGCGGAACCAGTAGATAAGGGCAATCAGCGCCGGTATCGCCCAAACCGCAAGCGCCGCGTGCCATGACTCCAACGCGTCTGCGATCCACGGACTCACGCTCGCGCCGAGTCCGCCACCGCCCATGATCGACGCGGAAAACACACCCATCGCGAGCGGCACGCGCGTGCGGAAGCGCTGCTTGATGACGCCCGGCAGCAGAGCCTGAATCGACGCGACACCGATACCGGCAAGCGCGGCCGTCAAAAGCAATGCCGCGCCGCTGTTTGTGGACCAACGTGCGCCACATGCCAGAGCAATCGCGATCAGACCAAGCGCGACACCGCGCGCCTGCCCAACCGATCGGGTAAGGGCGTTCGCGCCGAATGCGCCGAGGCCCATCGCAACCACAGGCAGGCTGGTCAACAGCGAGGCGCCGTAGAAGCTGAGACCGGTCGAGGCGCGGATCGTCGTCATCAGCGGGCTGAGGGACGTCAGCAGGGGGCGAAGGTTGATGCCGATGATGACGATCGCACATAGCCACACGCCATCGCGCCATGTCATCGCATCGGAAGCGGTATCGGGAGCGTTGCTGCCCTGGCGGGTTGCGGAAGTGGACTGACTCACGGAGGACCTTCGTTTTGGCGCGGAGGGCGGTGACTTACGGGCACCTCGACACGGAATTCATATGACGGAAACGGGAGAACGGATTCGGCCCCGTAGCGGGAGGGCTATTCGAACCAGTTCAATCATGGTCAACCATTTTTTATTAGAATGGTTAACCAGACGACAAATGCCGGATATTCGTGTCAGTGCATGTGTGCGGTGCCCAGAGTGGAGCTACCGGAGTGCGCAGCTACAATGCCGCCTGACATCGCCACGCCGGCTTACCCGATTTGCATCCATGGCCTCACGCACCCGCTCGTCTTCAACCACCGCCGCGCCGCCATCAGGCGATGCCGCTGACGTGTCCACTTCTGTCGAAGCGCGCATTTACGCGTCGATCACCTCGGCGTTGTTGCAGGGCAGATTGCGGCCCGGCGCGCAGCTCGTGGAGCGCGATCTGGCGGCTGCGTTCGGTTGCACGCGCGGGGCGTTGCGCAAGGTGCTCGTCAGGCTGGGGTTCGAAGGGAAGCTCGTGCTGGAAGCGAACCGCGGCGCATTTGTACCGTCGCCTTCCGAAGAGGATATCCGGCAGGTGTATCGCGCGCGGCAGATCGTCGAGGCGGGGATCGTCGCATCGCTGTGCGGCGAGCTGTCGGCGCAGCAAAAGCGCCGTCTGAACGCGCATGTGCGCAGTGAAGAGAAAGCGCAGCGCGATGGACGTGTCGATGATGCGGTGCGTCTTGCGGGGCAGTTTCACGTACTGCTCACCGAACTCGCGGGCGGCACGGAGCTGCTCGGTCTCGTGTCGCAGCTCGTCGCGAAGACTGAACTGTACAAGGCGCTCTACGACCCTTCGAAGGGCTCGACCTGTGCCGGGGATGAACACGCGCAGATCATCGAAGCGCTCGATGGCGGCAACCTCGAAGCGGCGCTCGGCGTCATGCGTGCGCACCTTGCCGAACTGGAGGAACGTGTCGTGCAGCAGGTCCGGCTGCATTCCCGCGACGATCTCAGCGCCGTCTTCAGCCAATGAAAAACGCGGCATGGGATCCATGCCGCGTGTCGTTTAGAGCGCTGCGCGCTCAGTGCGAGATGCGCTCCAGTTCGAGCCCTTTCGCCGCACGATGCCCCAGGCCGCGATCAAAGCGAGCGAGATGCCGGGCGGCGATGCGGTACCGCTGGCATGCGGCGCTCGCGCTCCTCAAGCCCGCCAGGACGCGCTGAATCGCGCTTGAGCGGACTCGCCAAAGCGCGTCAAACGGGCTGGACAACGGTGTTGCAAGTACCAAGGGTTGCGGCGGCAACCGGATTGAATCCAGGATTAAAGCGCCGGCATGCGCCGGGACAAACCGCCGCCAGTCGGCTTTAGCGCCGACGGAATTGCGAGCTGCGGGCTGCGCCGCCGCCACCACCACTGCGCTCGTCCTTGTGGCGGAAATTGATACGGCCCTTCGTCAGGTCATAGACCGACAGTTCGAGCGTCACGCGGTCGCCCGCGAGGATACGGATGTGATTCTTGCGCATGCGGCCGGACGCGTATGCGCCTACCACGACGCCATTGTCGAGCGTCACGCGGTAACGGCTATCCGGAAGTACTTCGTCGACGATACCGTCCAGTTCAAGCAGTTCTTCTTTCGCCATGCATAGCTCCTGGTCAATGAGAGGGGGTCGCTTCGCTCGAATGCCGACGAAGCGTGTAATGCCGGTTATACGTTGGCGGGCGGCGCGTCGAGGTGGCGTGCGCCCGTCGTGCGGATCGAAACGATGCCGCTTAAAGGTCGGCTACCGACTGGCCGTCCACACGGCCGTCGATCAGCTGTTCGGCGTGCGCCATGCACGCAATACGCGCCTTGCCCGTGCCTTCGAACGGCCACAGATGCGGCAGCCGGAAGACGCGGCCGTCGGCCGACGGATTCGCGCCGACGCGGCAGATACGCACCGACGCTTCATAGCCGGCGTCGGGGTTGCGGCTCGTCTGGCCGTCTGCGGGACGGCGCGGATAGACGAGCGGATGAATTTCAAAGCCTTTGTAGGTCCTGACAGCTTGAGTCATAAAACACATGTCCTGTAATACTGGCCGCCGCACCCTGCGCATGGACGCGCGGGAACGGCCGACCCGGCGGCGCAGCCAGACAACGGCGCGCTGCCACGGAAAAAGAATGGCGCCAGCCCGATTCAACGAAGCTTGCGCTCAGTTGCACTTGCTTGCGCTTAGCCGCGGCGATTCGCGGATTCGATGGAGAAGAAACACGCCGATGCCGCGTGGGCACTGGGCGCATGAAAAGCTGCACAACTCGCGACAGCGAATGCGCGGTGCGCATTGCCAGAGTGACGGGATCGCCGACGGGCGGCGGTCGAACTGTCGGGGGTACTGCGGAGATGCCGATTGAAAGCTCCGGTACTGCAAATCCGGAATACAGCTATACCAATATGATGCACTAAATAGGCCCCATTGGATAGCAAAAAGTTTCCTGCGCCGCCAAATGGCGGCGAACGCGTTCTACTGGGCGCCCCAGGGCGGCGGGGCCGGAGCGGGGCAGGCCCGCTGCCCGGCCAGGGCGACTGCGTCGCGAATCGAGCTTCAGCTGGCTCTGGCGGGCTGCCGTTTTTTCAGTTCACGCGACGCGGCAAGCGGAATCCGGGCGTCGTCCCAAGCCGCGAGCCATTCGACTTCCTTCGCGGTGAAAACCTGTCCGTGATTGCGCAGCGCGTACTGCAGCGAATCGATGATACGGTTGCGGATGATTTCGGGCGTGCCTTCGTCGTCGAGCACGGCACGAAACGCTTCAAGCGTGGCCATCGTGTCGCTCCGGAAACTGGATTGGCTTCTTATCGCACGCCAATAGTGATGCGCCAACCGGACAAAATTCCCGCGCGCCGGCGAGCACGTCAGCGCGCGGTTGCTTTTAGGCCGGGGATCCCGGTGACAGCGACGTTACTCGAACCGTTCCGGGCGGTACGGACGCACATCGGTGAAGGGCGTGGCGCCCGTCATCATTTCCGCCAGCAGGCGTCCCGTGACGGGGCCAAGCGTGAGGCCGTGATGGTTGTGGCCGAAGGCGAACCACAGGCCGCGATGCCGCGTCGCGGGGCCGATTACCGGCCGCATGTCCGGCGTACACGGCCGCATGCCGAGCCATGGCGCCGGGTCGATGCGCGCCCCCAGGCCGAAGACCGGTTTCGCGAAACGTTCCGCCCGCTCGAGCTGGATGCCCGTCGGCGGCGCGCCGCGCTTCGCGATTTCGACGCCGGTAGTGAGCCGTAGACGCCCTTGCATCGGCGCGATCACATAACCCTTCTCGGTATCGACGACCGGTACCGACAGAATCTGGCGCTCTGGCTGGTAGTGCATGTGATAGCCGCGTTTCGCGCGCAGCGGGATGCGGTAGCCGAGGGGCGCGAAGACCGTGTCCGACCACGGCCCGAGCGCGACGACAACCTCCTTCGCGCTGATCCGGCCCGCCGAGGTCTGCACGGTCCAGGCGTCGCCTTCAGCGCGCACGGTAGTCGCATCGCCGGTGAAGAGCGTGCCGCCGCCCGCCTCGAAGAGGCGCGCGTAACCTTTCGTCAGTTCGCCCGGGGTCGCGACGCTCTTCGGGTCCTGCCAATGCAGCGCGCCGCAAAAGCCTTCGGCGATGCCAGGTTCGCGCGCACGTAGCGTAGCGCTATCGAGGGACGTCATCCGCAGGCCGTTCTCGCGCGCGGAGACTTCAGCGGCAGCGGCTTCGGTGTCGAATTCGGTCTGGGTACGAAACGCCTCGATCCAGCCGCCGTCGTGGACGAGAGCGCCGAGGCCGGCGCGCGCGATCAGCGCGTCGTGTTCAGTCACGCTTTGCCGGATCAGCGGCAGCATGTCCCGCGCGGCGGCGGCGAGCCGTTGCGGCGACGAATGCCACCAGAAGCGCGCGAGCCACGATGCATACGACGGGATGGCCTTGTAGTCCCAGTAGAGATCGGTCGACTGGTTGCGCGCATAGCGCAGCAGCGTACCGAGACGGCGCGGAAAGCCATACGGCACGACCGACGAGCGCTCGATCAACCCGGCATTGCCGAAACTGGTTTCCTCCCCGGGGCCGCGCCGGTCGACGAGCGCGACGCGCCGCCCGCGGTCCTGCAGATGCAGCGCCGACGATACGCCGACGATGCCGGCCCCCAGTACGATCACGTCGAAATCCATAGACTCGCTTATCCGTTTCAGCCGTCGGGCGACTCAGGTGCGCCGCCAGAAAAAATATGCTTCGAGGCGCATGCACGCGCCTCGAAGCTGTCGACTCTAAATCAGGGTCGGGCTACTTCGCAATGATGTCGCGCTTGAAATACTTCTGCGACAGCGAGCTCAGCGTGCCGTCCTTCTTCAGCGAATCGAGCGCGGCGTCGACCTTCGTCTTCAATGCCTGATCGCCCTTGCGCAGACCGAGACCGGTGCCTTCGCCGAGCGTCGCCGGATCGTGCAGCGGCTCGCCGAGGATCGCGTAGTCACGCGCTTCAGGCTTGCCAAGGAAGCCGTCCTGCACCGTCTGCGCTTCCTGCACCGCAGCGTCGAGCCGGCCGGCGATGAGGTCGGAATAAACCTGGTCCTGATCCTGATACGAGACCACCGAAACACCTGCGTTCGCCCAGTGCGCCTTCAGAAAGTCCTCCTGCGACGACCCTTGCAGCACACCCACACGCTTGCCCTGCAGGTTCTTCACGTCCGGCAGCAGTTTCGAATCGCGCTTCGCGACCATCACGATCGGCACGACATAGACCGCCGGCGTGAAATCGATGCTCTGCTTGCGCTTGTCGGTGATGTTCATCGCCGAGTTGATGACGTCGAACTTGCGTGCCTGCAACGCCGGGATCAGGCCGTCGAACGCGTTTTCGACCCAGACACACTTCACATTCATCTTCTTGCAGACGGCATTGCCGACATCGATGTCGAAGCCTTGCAGTTGACCCGATGGGCTCTTGCTTTCGAACGGGGGATAGGCGGCTTCAACGCCGAAACGCAGCGTGCCGCTGGATTCGGCGTGGGCGACGCCGGCGATGCTCGCGAACGCGAGGGCGATGCAAAGGGAAGGCTTCAGGTTCATGACGGTTCCTGGCATGGGTTGGGAAAGGCGAAATCGGACGGAGCTGGGCGTCTGTGGCGGGAGGCGGCTTCATCGCATGGATCAAATATAGACTAAAAGTCTATTATAGACTATAAGGGATGCACCTGATAAGTGTTGTTATAAGTCTAAAATAGACTTAAAGTCTCTATAACGTCCATTCACCAATATTCCGCAAGCGGTATCGATCTGGAGAAGTCCGCCATGAGCAGCAACGAAAAAACCGTTCCATTGATCGTCGATGAACAGGCTGTGCAGAGCGCGTTGCCCTCACTGGATGTGCGTCGCGCGCTGACGCAGATGTTTCGCGAACTGGGGAGCGGCAACGCAGTGCAGCCGCCGCAGACGCTGACGCTCTTTCCCGCCGATGCCGGCGATTTCATCACCTATCTCGGCGCCATCGCCGAGGCGAAGGTGTTCGGCGCCAAGCTGTCGCCGTACATCGTCACCGGCGGGAGCCCGATCGTGACTGCGTGGACGGCGCTGATGTCGATGGAAACCGGGCAGCCGTTGATCTGGTGCGACGCGGGGCTGCTCACGACGGAGCGCACCGCAGGCGCCACCGCGCTTGCCGTCGATCATCTCGCGCGCGCCGACGCGCGGCGACTGGCGATCATCGGGGCCGGCGCGGTGGGGCAGGCGCACCTGCGGCACGTCGCGCGGCTGCGTGCGTGGGAATCGATCAGCGTGTTTTCGCCGGATTTGCCCCACGACGCGGCGAAACGCGCGGCGATTGCAGCAATCGAGCCGCGCGCGACCATCAGCGAGAGCATCGAGGCATGCGTGCGCGATGCCGACGTGGTGATGCTGTGTACGTCCTCGGGTACGCCGGTGCTGTCCGATGGCATGTTGACGAAGCCGGCGCTGATCACGTCGATCAGCACGAACGTCGCGAACGCGCATGAAATTCCGCCGGCCTGGCTGCCGGACATTGACGTCTATTGCGACTACCGCCGCACCACGCCTGGCAGCGCCGGCGAGATGAAGCTCGCCGCCGAACGGCACGGATGGACGGCTGCGAGCGTCGTGGGCGATCTGCCGGAACTGGTGTGCGGCACGTGTGAGAAGCCGTCGTACCGCAAGCATGCATTTTTCCGCTCGATCGGGCTCGGGCTGGAGGACGTGGCGATTGCGTACGAGTTGCTGCGGCATCTGACCCACGGAGAGCGCGCTTGACAGAAATGACGGGGGTGTCCAGGATTCCAGCGCGCCTGTGAACGCCGTTTGATTGGCGTAGTGCGCGCCGAACCCGCCCACAGCACTTAAAGAAGGTTGCGATAACCATGCGCAAGAAAAAGACTTCCCCCGTCAAGGATCTGCTGCTGAACCGCTACGCGCCGATCGCGGACGGTATCGCGACGCTCTTTTTTCCGTACGCCGAGGTCGTGATTCACGATCTGCATGACCAGACCGTGCTGTATCTGGCGAACAATCTGTCGAAGCGCGAAGTCGGCGACGACTCGGCGCTGGAGGAAATCGATCACGCCGCGCGCGAGCGCGTGATCGGCCCGTACGAGAAGCTGAACTGGGATGGCCGGCGCATGCGCTGCGTGAGCAACGTGCTGTTCGACGATCGCGGCGAACCGGCCGGCATGATGTGCATCAACTTCAATATCGCGGTGTTCGAGGACGTGCGCTCGACGCTCGATCTTTTCATCAAGGGCGCGGGCATCGTCGCGCAGCCGGACGAACTGTTCCGCGACGACTGGCAGGACCGCATCAACACGTTTCTGCATGCCTGGCTGCGCGAGCGGCAGATCGGCCTCAATTCGCTGACCCGCGATCATCGTCGTGAACTGGTGGAGGCGTTGTATGCCGAAGGCGCATTCCGTGGCAAGAGCACGGCGAATTACGTCGCGGCAGTGCTCGGTATGGGGCGCGCGACGGTATACAAGCATTTGAAGCAGATGAAAGAGAGCGGGATCTGAAGCGGCGCGGCCGCAACACTCTCCTGGCATTTTTCCGCTAACCGGTTCAATCGAAGAGGGAAAACCCGTGCGTTTTCAGCACTACAAGGGCGGCATTTACGAGCTGGTCTGCGAGGCGACGCTCGAGTCGGACCCGACGGTCACCATGATCGTCTACCGGGCGGCCAATGGTACGATCTGGACACGTCCAGCTTCGGTGTTCTTCGAGCTGGTCGAGCGCGACGGCACACTGGTGCCGCGCTTCAAACCGATCGATTGATCCCGCGCGCCAGGCGTCCCGGCGCGCCGTATCGAAGGAGAAACAGGAATGCGTCTATTGCTTGCCCTCATCGTGCCGTGGTTTCAGTTCTTCACGATTGGGCGTCCGCTTGCCGGGATCATCTGCCTGATCCTGCAACTGACGATCATCGGCTGGATTCCGGCTGCGATCTGGTCCGTCTATGCGCTCAGCCAGTACAACACCGACCGCAAGATCGAGCGCGCACTGGGGCCACGGCCCTGATTCAAGGGTGCCGGCGCCGCTCAGATTTCCGTCGCGTCCGGCACATCAATGACGAGATCCGACTCCGCGATCGCGACGCAGGGCAGGATAAAGCCCTCAGCCTTTTCCTCCTTGCTCAAACCCGGCCATTCGATCGTATACCGCACTCGGCCTGCGCTCATGTGGCACATGCAGGTCCGGCACGTGCCATTGCGGCACGACCTCGGCAAACGCAAACCCTCAAAGCTGGCGGCTTCCAGAATGGTGAGCGACTCGGGCGCTTCGAAGGTGCGTCCCGACGGTTCGACGCGGACGGCAAAAACCCGGCAGGCGGGGACGGGAGAGGAGTTTTCGGACATCTTTCCGGAAGTACGTGGTGAGGCGCGTGGCCGCTTTCAGTCGCGGCTTCGCAAGCAGCACACGTAGCATACCTGGCCCAACCGCCGCGCGCCACGTGCGTCAATGTGCGGGGCGCTGGCGCAGATAGCGGTAGATGGTATTGCGCGCAAGCCCCAGTTCGCGCGCGGTCGCGGAGACGTTGCCGCCGTGACGCGTCAGCGTCTGTTCGATCAGCGTCGTCTGCACGTCCTGCATGCGGGACGGTGCGGCAGGCGGCGCGTTCCGGGGTTGCGCAGCGTCGACCCGAACGGGATCGACACAAGGCGCAGCGTCGCAATCCTGCAGGAAATCCTCCGGCAGATGCTCGACGCCGATCTCGTCTTCGCCTTCGGCCATGATGCCCGCCGTGCGCAGCACGTTCGCGAGTTGCCGCAGGTTCCCCGGCCAGCGGCAACGGGTAAACCGTTCAAGGACGGCAGCGGAGACGCGCAACGGCACGGCGTCGCTGTCGCGCTGCAATTCGAGAATCCGCGTGACCAGTACGCACAGATCCGACCGCTCGACGAGCGCGGGCAAGGTCACGACCAGCCCGTTGATCCGGTAGTACAGGTCTTCCCTGAACGTGCCCGCTTCGATCATCGCTCGCAGGTTGCGGTGGGTCGCGCAGACGACGCGCAGATCGACGGGAATCGCGCGCGTGCCGCCGAGCGGCACGACGGTGCGTTCCTGCAGCACGCGCATCAGGCGCACCTGCTGCGCAAGCGGCATGTCGCCGATTTCATCGAGAAACAGGGTGCCGCCGTCGGCCTGGACGATTTTGCCGACGCTGCCGCGCTTTTTCGCCCCCGTGAATGCGCCGTCTTCGTAGCCGAACAGTTCGGCTTCGATCAGCGTATCCGGCAGCGATGCACAGTTCACCGCGACGAACGGCGCATCGCGGCGCGGTGATTCGTGATGGATCGCGCGCGCGAGCCACTCCTTGCCGGTACCTGTGCGGCCGAGCACCAGAATGGGAATGTCGCGGCCGCGCACCTTTTCGACCCGCCGGAGCACCGCGGCCATCTGCGCATCGCCGGTATCGAGCGTCTCGAACGTAACGCTGGCTGCGGGGTGCGGCGCACCACGCGCTCTCGCCGGCCGCAGGCCGATCTCGCCCTCCGTGTCGGCTGAGGCCGGGCGGAACACCTGCCGGACGGCCGCCGCCGCATAGTCGCTGCGAGCGATGACGCGCACGCCGCTCGGCAGGGTCAGCGTGACGCATTCGCCGGGTTTGCGGGCCGTGTGCTGCAACAGCGCGGCGAGCGGCATGCCGAAAAGCTCGGGGAACGTCTGCCGCTGCAGCGTCGCGAGCGGCTGCCCGAACTGGAACAGCGCACTGCGGTTCGCGGACAGAAACGTGCCGTCCGGTGCGAATGCGGCGAGCCCTTCGAACAGCGTGCCGATGAATTCGGCGCGCGCATGAAAGTGGATGCGGATCACGTCCGCGAACTGGTTGGCGAACAGATGGTTTTCGATCATCTGCGCGGACATCCGCACCAGCGCCAGCGTGTGCTTGTGAAAGCCGCGCGTGTCGCCGCTGACGTCGAGCGCGCCGATCGTGCGGCCAAACGGATCGACGATGGGGGCGCACGAGCAGGTGAGGATGTGATTCGCGTGCAGAAAATGCTCGTCGGCGTGCACGACGGTCGGTTGCCCGTCGACGAGTGCCGTCCCGATCGCGTTCGTGCCGCGATCCGCTTCCGCCCACGACACGCCGGGGCACAGCGCGACGCGATTCGCCTTTTCGACGAAATCGCTGTCGCCGAGGCTGTGCAGGATCACGCCGTGGTTGTCGGTGAGCAGCACCATGCTTTGCGTATCGACGATCTGCGCGTGCAGCGTCTCCATGACCGGCAGCGCATGCGTGTACAGCGAGTGATTGCGCTCGACGAGTTCGCGCAGCACCGGACGGCGCAACGGATGGAAATCGGGCGTCTCAGATTTGCGCAGGCCAACCCGGAGCGAGCGCGCATGAGCCTGCGCAATCACGTCGGGCCGGCCCGCCACGGGGGGCGTGGCGGAACGATGGGTCACTGCATGTCTCCGGTTTGTCTCCCTACGCAGGCGAGGTGCGGTGCCTCGCCCGGCATCCATGGCTTTTGTTGCGCACTGCAACAGGAACGCACGGTGAGTGTCCATCATACAAGATGCACCGCCGCCGCGAACAGCACGATGCGCGGCGCTCCAATCTCACTTGCATTCCGGCGCGCAGGTGCAATGATTAAAGAGGATCAGAGAGTCAAAACGAGGAACATGGCAGGGACGCGCTCGCGCCGCGGCCCATGCAGGCGGTGCCAGCCTCGATCAGCGCCCGTTCGGGAGAACGTCATGGTGCGACTTGAAGCAAGGATAGTACTGGCCGCGATCGCGACGTTTGTCGCGCTGGCCGGCATAGCGGTGTCGATCCACGGCTTGTTGTACGACGATGACCAGGTGATGTGGTCGGGCGTCGTGGCGATTGGTCTCGGTATCGCCGCAATGGTCGTGATGCTCAACCCGTTGCGCAAGAAGAGCTCCTAGCCGCGCCCGTCGCCGGCAGCGGGATTGATGTGCCGGCGCGCAGGATTGCCGCTTCGTTGTGCACCACGACGGTGTACTTCGAAGGGAAAACTTGCGGCCTGCCGGAAGTCGTCTAAAGTGATGAAATCAGCCGTCGAGCGCGGATTGTTGCAAATCGTGCGGCTGTCGCCCGCGCATGCAGAGAATCGAGGAGGCGTTAAAAGCAGGCCTGCGCGACCCTCTGGACCATTCATCACCCTGAAGGCGATTCCCATGCAGATCATTTTCCTGAACGAAACCCCTGAGTATTCGGGGCGAGAACTGACCCTGGCGTTCCCGGCGATGGTCGATGGTGAAAGGGTGGAATGCATGATCACCGCAGAAGCACTCGAAGACCATTTTGGCGCGGCGTCGCCACGTCAGGAAGACATGATCGGCGCTTTCGATACGCATCGCGAACGAATCGAAGCCGCGACACGCCGGTTGCTGTCGGAAACGCGCGCGCAGTGTCTGGTGCTGCGCAGCGGTTATGTCCGCTTCTACGAGGCGAACTGGCGCAACTGACTCGAGCCGGGCATCATGAGACCGCCGCCGCGTGCACCGGGCGGCGCGTAGACCTCCGCGCGAAACGCGCACCCGCGATTTTCCCATCCTGACGGTTGCATCTTTGCAGGCGTCGTCCCGTCGGCACGCCCGGTTTGACCCGGACCCTGCCGCTCAAAGCATGCGCCGCAGCGTGCGATCCCTGAACACAAAGTGATGCGTGAGCGCGCGGAGGGCGTGCAGCCCGATTACGAAGTAGAACAAGACTTACTCGGCGCCGAGATAAAAGTAGCGGAACAGGAACACGGCGGCGATGATCCAGACCACCAGCTTCACCTTTCGCGCGTGCCCGGTCAGCAGCTTGAGCCCGGCGTATGAAATGAACCCGAACGCCACACCGTTCGCGATCGAATACGTGAACGGCATCAAAAGCGCGGTGAGCGCGGCCGGCACGACCTCGGTGGCGTCGTCCCACGGCAGATCCGCCATCTCGCGCAGCATCAGGCACGACACGTACAGCAGCGCGGGCGCCGTCGCGTAACCCGGCACGACCCCGGCGAGCGGCGCGAAGAACAGCGATGCCAGAAACAGCACGGCGACGGTGATCGCCGTCACGCCTGTACGACCGCCAGCCTGCACGCCCGATGCGCTTTCGATATAGGCCGTCGTCGACGACGTTCCCAGCATCGAACCCGCCAGAATCGCGGTGCTATCCGCGAGCAGCGCCTTGTTCAGACGATGCATCTTGCCCTCGACCAGCAGGCCGGCGCGATTGGCGACCCCCATCAGCGTGCCGGTCGCATCGAACAGTTCGACGAGGAAGAACACGAGCACGACATTGAGCACGCCGGTCGACAGCGCAGCGCGGATATCGAGTTGAAACAGCGTGGGCACGATCGACGGGGGCGCCGACACCACGCCGTTGAACTGGTTGCCCCCAAAGAAGAAGCTGAGGATCGTCACGCCGACGATGCCGATCAGGATCGCGCCGCGCACGCGCAGAAAATCGAGCGTGACGATTGCGAAGAAGCCGATGATCGCGAGGATCGCGTGCGGGTCGTGCAGATTGCCGATGGTGACGAGCGTCGCCGGATTGCCGACCACGACGCCGGCGGCCTTGAGCGAAATGATCGCGAGGAAAAGCCCGATGCCGGCCGTGATCGCGATGCGGATCGAATGCGGGATGCCGTTGACGATTACTTCGCGTACGCGAAACAGCGTGACGATCATGAACAGGCAGCCCGAGATGAAGACCGCGCCGAGCGCCGCCTGCCACGTGAATCCCATCCCCTTGACAACGGTGTACGCGAAATAGGCGTTCAGGCCCATGCCTGGCGCGCAGGCGATCGGGTAGTTTGCGTACAGCCCCATGATCAGCGTGCCGAGCGCGGCGACGAGGCAGGTCGCGACGAATACGGCATCTTTAGGCATCCCCGCATCGCCGAGAATCGCTGGATTCACGAAGATGATGTAGGCCATCGTGAGAAAGGTCGTCACGCCGGCGAGCACCTCCGTACGCAGATTGGTGCCCGCTTCGTCGAAGCCGAAGTAGCGTTTGATGGAGTCCATGAGTCGCGCCTCTCGTTATTGCTGAGTTGTCTTCTTGTGAGGGTCGGCCGGAACGGGGCCGGTGCAATGCAGTCGGCCCTTGCCGCAGGGCTACGGGCGGATTGTAAACACGAATGTCCGTCAGGTGCCGCATCGGCGTGCGCCGCGTGGAGCCACTGCAACACGCGGTTGACGTGCATCAGCCGTCGTGCGGGTGGTGCGGGCCGGGGACGGCAGGCGCGTTGCCCTGCTGCGCAGCGGGGCGTTTGACGTGGCGGGCCAGCCAGCGGTCGAGTTCGGCGGCAAAGGTTCGGCTGTCGCGTGCGCTGAAAGCCGGCGGGCCGCCGGTATCGACGCCGCTGCTGCGCAACTGGTCGAGCATCGAGCGCATGCGCAGGCGCTCTTCGATGGTGTCGCGGGTGTACCAGTTGCCGCGCGGATCGAGCGCGTGGGCGTTTTTCGCGAGCACGGCGGCGGCAAGCGGGATATCGGCGGTAATCACGAGGTCGCCTGCCGCGACGCGTTCGGCGATCAGGTCGTCGGCGGCGTCGAAGCCGGCCGGCACCTGGATCGCGCGGATCAACGGCGACGGCGGCACCCGCAGGAACTGGTTCGCCACCAGCGTGACCGCGATACCGACTCGACGTGCGGCGCGAAACAGCATGTCCTTGATCACGACGGGACAGGCGTCCGCGTCTACCCAGATTTGCATCGAGTCGGCTTCAGGTGTCGAAGGGGCGTGATGATAACCCGCTGGAGGATAGCGCGGCCCGGCAGAAGGAGCGGCGCTCGCGCGTGCTGCGATGAGTGCAGCGCGAATGACGCATGAGCCTGGCGCGGCTCGATCGTATACAGCGGCGCGTAAAACGTGGGGGCGTCGGCTTCATGCTGATCGCGCCGCACAAGCTTACCCGTTGCGCACCATGCGGCGAAACCAATACTGTGAAATCGAACGACTACTGGGTCGTGCCCGAACCTGCGCCGACACCCATCGACTGCGCCCGCTGCGCAGCAACGATACGCCCTGCACGTTGCGCGTTGCACGGATAGTTGATCCAGTCGGTCGGATCGTAGCCTGCCGCACGCCACGCGGCGAGATCGGCGCGGACTTCAGCGCGTGTTTTCGGCGCGGAAGGATCGTAGGACTGCGTTGGCTGGGCAAAGACTGACGGCGCAAGCAGCGCACCGAGCAGTGCGCCCGCAGCGAGGCGTGATAGGAGGTTCATGGCGGCAGGGGAAAATCTATCGGTGGTAACACCTACATTCTAGGTCTCGATCAGGCAATAAGTAAGGTTGAAAGTAACAATTCTGAGTTGCGCCGCCAGATACAGATGAGCGGGTTCATCGCCGTCGTCTGCGGTCGCCGTCCAACAGGAGGACATACAGGACGTCATGCGTTCGACGGCTTCCCGATCCGGTCGAGCACGGCGCTGAGCAGGTCGATCGGCAGCGGGAAAACGATCGTCGAATTCTTGTCGGCCGCGATGGTGGTGAGCGTCTGCAGATAGCGCAACTGCATGGCCTGTGGCTGCCGGGCGAGCATCTGCGCGGCCTGGAGCAGGTGTGCCGATGCCTGCAGTTCGCCTTCCGCGTGAATCACCTTCGCGCGCCGTTCGCGCTCGGCTTCCGCCTGCCGCGCGATCGCCCTGATCATCGTTTCATTGATGTCGACATGCTTGATCTCGACATTCGACACCTTGATTCCCCATGCATCGGTCTGCGCGTCGAGCACTTTCTGGATGTCCGCGTTGAGTTTCTCGCGTTCGGCGAGCAGGTCGTCGAGTTCGTGCTTGCCGAGCACGGAGCGAAGTGTGGTCTGCGACAGCTGGCTGGTCGCCTCGAAGTAACGTGCGACCTGAATCACCGCGCGTTCCGGATCGACGACGCGAAAATAGATCACGGCGTTCACCTTCACGGACACGTTATCGCGCGTAATGACGTCCTGCGGCGGCACGTCGAAGACGACGGTGCGCAGATCCATCCGCACGACCTGCTGCACGATCGGGATGATCAGCACAAGGCCGGGCCCCTTGACCTTCCAGAAACGCCCCAGCATGAAGACGACGCCGCGTTCGTATTCGCGGAAGATGCGCACCGACGAAGCGATGAGGAAGATGACGAGCAGAAGCAGGATGCTGCTGAAGCCGAAGGTGAATCCGATCATGAGGGTTCTCCCTGCTGTGATTGGTTTGCTCAGACGGGAACGACGGTCAGCATGAGGCCGCGCCGTCCGGTGACGCGTACCTCGCGGCCCGCGGCGAGCGGCCCGGCGCTCGTCACGCGCCAGCGCTCTCCTCGCACACGGGCCCAACCGATTCCCGCGTCGCCGTCCTGCAGCAGCCCGTCGTCGAGCACGACACCGATGCTGCCGATCATGGCTTCCGAACCGGTCACGACCGGCCGCCGGCGCGCGCGCAGCGCGACGCCCGAGACCGTGAAGATAAAGAGCGCGCTGAACAGGGTGAGCGCGGCGATGAGCGGAAACGGGATGCCATAGCCGGGCACATCGGTATCGATCAGCATCAGCCCGCCTATCGCAAACGCCACGATGCCGCCGAAGCCGAGCGTGCCGAAGGTCGGCAGGAAGGCCTCGGCGATCAGAAACGCGATGCCGAGAAACACCAGTCCGAGACCGACGAAGTTGATCGGCAGCAGTTGCAGCGCGAAGAGCCCAACGAGCAGGCTGATCGCACCCGCCACGCCCGGCAACACAAAGCCCGGATTGGCGAACTCGAAGAAGAGTCCGTACATGCCGATCATCATCAGGATCAGGGCGACGTTCGGGTCGGTGATGACGGCGAGGAAATGGGTGCGCCAGTCCGGTTCGAGTGTGACGATGGAAGCGCCGGCCGTCGCGAGCCGCTGGTCTCCGGTGGCGGTGTTGATCGTGCGGCCGTCCACCTGGCGCAAAAGGTCAGGGACGTCGCGCGCGATCAGGTCGACCACGTGCTGGTTGAGCGCTTCAGAGGCGGACAGGCTGACGGCTTCACGGACCGCCTTTTCCGCCCAGTCCTGATTGCGGCCGTGCAGTTGCGCGAGTCCGCGGATGTAAGCGGCGGCGTCATGAACCTGCTTGCGGATTTCGGTTGACTGCGCATCGAGTGCAGGCGATGCAGACGCCGCGTCGGCGCCCGATGCCGCCTTGCCTGCCTCGCCAGGCTTGCCGCCAGGGGGCGAAGGTGGCGACAGCGGCGATTCCGGTTGTTGCGGTGCAGCGCCGCCCATGCCGACCTGAATGGGTGTCGCGGCGCCAAGGTTGGTGCCGGGCGCCATTGCGGCAATGTGGCTGGCATAAACGATATAGGTGCCGGCGCTTGCTGCCCGCGCGCCACCCGGCGCGATGAACGACGCAACCGGCACCGGCGACGACAGGATCGCCTTGATGATCTGCCGCATCGACGTATCTAGCCCGCCGGGTGTGTCGAGTTCGATGACCGCGAGTTGCGCCTGGCTTTGTGCCGCGCGCGTCAGCCCGCGGACGATGAAGTCGGCACTCGCCGGGTCGATGGCGCCGTTCACCGGGATAACCACTACAACCGCTCGAGCGGCCGCCGCATGGAGCGACGATTGCAACAGGAAGGGGGCGCTGGTGAGCGCAAGCAGAAGTCCGAGCGCGCGGGCGCCGCGCAGGAGCCGGAAGAACCGGGCCGCAACGCCGCCGCAGGTGGGTAGCCTGCGCGGACCAGACTGCCGGAACGGGAGAAACCGGTACGTTCTCATCGCGGACGACTGGCGCACCTTGTCGGTTGGCGCCAGCCTTTGAAGGACTGGCCTGATATTTATAGCTTAGTCCGCTTCCGCGCGTTGCGTGAGATCGGCCTCGGCCATCCGGTAATCGGACGGACGCATGCCCGTCCATTTGCGGAACGCGCGGTGAAACGCGCTCGGTTCCGCGAAGCCGACCGCGGCCGCGATGTCGGCGACCGTGCGCTCGGTGTCCTGCAGTTCGCCGATCGCGATGTCGCGTCGCAGGTCGTCCTTGATCGACTGATACGTGTAGCCTTCCTGCTTCAGCCGGCGCCGCATCGTCGCTTCGGCGACGTGCAGGCGTAGCGCCATGTCGTCGGCGCCGGGCCACGCAGTGATCGGCAGCGCGCGCAGCAGCTTGCGCACCCGCGCCGCGAACGAACCCGGATTGCGGTACTTCACGACAAAGCTGCCCGGCGCATCGCGCAGAAACGGCCTGACTGACTTCGTCGTCTGTATCACCGGCAGATCCAGAAAGGCCGGCGACAGGTCGACATACGACGCGTCCTGCTCGAACGCCATGTCGTCGCAGAACATCAGCCGGTATTCGTGCGCAGCAGGTGGCTCTGCACAGCGAAACCGCACCTTGAGCAACGGAATGCGGCGCCCGACGAGCCAGCACATCAACCCGTAGATCAGGATGAAATACGTCGCGTAGGCGAACATGGTCGGTGTGGCTGTGCCTTCGCGATGCGTGAATTCGAGCCGTACGTGGGTCTTGTCCGGCACCACCCGCATACCGAGATCGTCCAGCACGAGCCGCATGAAGCCGACCACGCGGAGAAGCGCATGCGCGCCTGTGCGTGCCGTGAGCGCAGCCTGTGTCATCGCGATGAAACTGCCGCTGCGCATCGGGTGCGAGTCCTGGCCAAAGAACTCATCGTCGAGCGCGCGGGCGATGTTCGCCCATAGCGCGCCGTATTGCATCGACGTCACCCGGCTTTTCGGCGACGCGAGCATCTGCGGCGCAATGCCGGCCGCTTCGAGGAGCGGCCGCACGTCGATTCCTTGCGCCCGCGCGAGCGCCAGCGTTTCTTCGACGAGGCTGACGGAGATGGTGCCTTTTTCGCTTTTCATGTGTTTGCTGAAGCCGACGCGTGGCCAGCCGGTATGGCAAATGCGCTCACCCAGATTGATCGGGCTGAGCATCGAACCCGCATGCCGGACTGCCTACACTTTTCCCAACCGGATGGATCTCAACTATCGAGCCCTCCCAGCGCGCTTACGGCGTGACGGAAGGCGACATAGTGTAGACGAGGCCACACGCGGCGCGCCATCGGCCGTCCTCCGGCATCCCATGAAGACGCAACAGGCAAGGCGGACGCGATGAACGACTTCTACACCGACGAACAACGGATGATTCGCGATGCAGCGCGCGAGTTCGCCGTCGATTGCCTCGCTCCCCATGCCGGCGAGTGGGACCGCGACGGTCGGCTGCCGGATGAGGTCGTGAAGCAGATGGGCGATCTGGGCTTTCTCGGCATGATGGTGCCGCCGGACTGGGGCGGCTCGTACACCGACTATGTGTCCTATGCGCTCGCACTTGAGGAAATCGCCGCGGGCTGTGCCTCGAGCGCCACCTTGATGAGCGTGCACAACTCGGTCGGCTGCGGCCCGATCCTGAACTTTGGCACTGACGCCCAGAAAGACCGCTATCTGCACGATCTCGCGACGGGGCGCCGCATTGGCGCGTTCTGCCTGACCGAGCCGCAGGCCGGTTCGGAGGCGAGCAACCTGCGCACACGCGCCGTCCTGTGCGATGGGCAGTGGGTCATCAACGGCAGCAAGCAGTTCGTGACGAACGGGGCGCGCGCGAGCGTCGCCATCGTGTTTGCCGTCACCGACCCGGATCGCGGCAAGCGAGGCCTGTCCGCCTTCATCGTGCCGACCGATACGCCCGGGTTCAACGTCGGCAGGCCGGAGCACAAGCTGGGCATCCGCGCGTCGGATACGTGCCCGATCTCGCTCGACGAATGCGCGGTGCCCGAAGCAAACCTGCTCGGCGAGCCGGGCGAGGGCCTTCGCATCGCGCTGTCGAACCTCGAAGGCGGGCGCATTGGCATTGCGGCGCAGGCGGTCGGTATTGCACGGGCGGCATTCGATGCGGCGCGGGCCTATGCGAACGAGCGCATCCAGTTCGGCAAGTCGCTGAAGGAGCATCAAACCATCGCCAACATGCTCGCCGACATGGCGACCCGGCTGAACGCCGCGCGTCTCCTGGTTCACCACGCCGCACGTCTGCGCAGTGAGGGCAAACCCTGCCTGTCTGAGGCTTCGCAGGCGAAGCTGTACGCATCCGAACTGGCGGAAGAAGTCTGCTCGAAGGCGATCCAGATCCACGGCGGCTACGGCTACCTGCAGGACTACGCCGTCGAGCGTCACTATCGCGATGCCCGCATTACGCAGATTTACGAAGGAACCAGCGAAGTACAACGAATGGTGATTGCGCGGCACGTTTGAGCGCAGAATAATCCGCCACATAGAGCGCATCCGCGCCGATCAGGAGACGACGATGACTGCAGCGAAGGGCTTTCTCGATGCGCGCGATCTGTTGTTGCGCCATCGAACGGACTACGACCGCGCCTATCGCGAGTTCGCATGGCCGGTGCTCGGCGAGTTCAACTGGGCGCTCGACTACTTCGATGCGATCGCCCGCGATAACGACAAGCCGGCGCTGTGGATCGTCGATGACCTTTCCGGCCGGGGCACGCAGTATTCGTACGCGCAGATGTCGGAGCGCTCGGCGCGCATGGCCAACTTCCTGCGCGGCATCGGCGTCGGACGCGGAGACCGGCTGCTGCTGATGCTGCCGAATCGCGTCGAAATGTGGGACGTGATGCTCGCGGCGATGAAGCTGGGCGCGATCGTGCTGCCTGCCACGACGCAGCTTTCTCCCGACGACGTGCGTGACCGGGTGGAGATCGGCGGCGCGCAGTTCGTGGTGGTCGACAGTGGTGAACTGGCGAAGTTCGATGCGATCGATGCGGGTGTGAAGCGCATCTCGGTCGGCACGCCACGCGAAGGCTGGACGGACCTGTCCCGGGCTTACGACGCGTCGTCGTCGTTCACGCCCGACGGCCCCACGCGAGCAACCGATCCCATGCTGCTGTATTTCACGTCGGGCACGACATCGAAGCCGAAGCTCGTCGAGCATACCCATCAAAGCTATCCGGTGGGCCATCTGTCGACGATGTACTGGATCGGCCTGCAGCCGGGAGACGTCCACTGGAACATCAGCTCGCCCGGCTGGGCGAAGCATGCGTGGAGCTGCTTCTTCGCACCGTGGAATGCACAGGCGTGCGTCTTCATCTTCAACTTCCCGCGCTTCGTGCCGAAGGAAACGCTCGACGTGCTCGTGCGCTTCAATGTCACGACGCTATGCGCGCCGCCCACCGTCTGGCGCATGCTCGTGCAGGAACCGCTGGCGTCGTATGCGGTGAAACTGCGCGAGATCGTCGGCGCGGGCGAGCCGCTCAATCCAGAGATCATCGAACGCGTACGTCATGCGTGGGGCGTGACGATCCGCGATGGCTTCGGGCAGACCGAAACCACCTGCCAGATCGGCAACTCACCGGGCCAGATTGTCGTGCCGGGGTCGATGGGCCGGCCGCTGCCGGGCTACCGGATCGAACTCGTCGATGCCGACGATCAACCCGTCAGCGAAGGCGAAATTGCGCTGCCGCTCGCGCAGCGTCCGCTCGGCCTGATGACCGGCTACGCGAACAACGAGAAGGCCACCGCAGAGGCCATGCGCAACGGTTTCTATCACACGTCGGACGTTGCGATGCGGCGTGACGACGGCTACTACGTCTACGTCGGCCGCGCCGACGACGTGTTCAAGTCGTCCGACTACCGGCTGAGCCCGTTCGAACTCGAAAGCGTGCTCATCGAACACGAAGCGATTGCCGAGGCGGCTGTCGTGCCCAGCGCGGACGCATTGCGTCTGGCGGTGCCGAAAGCGTTCGTCACCGTGCGCCACGGCTTTGAAGCAGGACCGGACCTGGCGCGCGCTGTCTTCAGCTTCTCGCGCGAAAAGCTCGCCCCGTACAAGCGCATTCGCAGGCTGCAGTTCAGCGAACTGCCCAAGACGATCTCCGGCAAGATCCGCCGCGTCGAACTGCGTCGGCGCGAACTGGAGCGCGAGGCCGAACCTGCGCGTCTGCCGGACGAGTACTGGGAAGAGGACTTTCCGGATCTGCGCTGAGCATGCCGCGCTGGACCCATGTTCTGAATCAAGCATTGACCCCACGGGCGGCGTGCTGCCGCCCATCATCTGCATTGCTGTCCGGCCGCGCCGCGGCCATGCCAAAGGAGACCCAGCATGAGCGCAATTCCTTCGACCATCGCCGACAAGGTGTCAACGGTCAAACTGCTGATTGGCGGCGAGTTCGTCGAATCGAAAACCACCGAATGGCGCGACATCGTCAATCCCGCGACCCAGGAGGTGCTGGCGCGCGTACCGTTCGCGACCGTCGACGAGGTTGATGCCGCCATCCGTTCCGCGCATGCCGCGTTCGTAACGTGGAAGACCACGCCGATCGGCGCGCGCATGCGGATCATGCTGAAGTACCAGGCGCTGATTCGCGAGCATATGCCGCGCATCGCGAAGACGCTCTCCGCCGAGCAGGGAAAAACGCTGCCCGATGCCGAAGGCGATATCTTCCGTGGCCTCGAAGTGGTCGAGCATGCATGCTCGATCGGCACCCTGCAGCAGGGCGAATTCGCGGAAAACGTGGCGGGCAGTGTCGATACGTACACGCTGCGGCAGCCGATCGGCGTCTGCGCAGGTATTACGCCGTTCAATTTCCCCGCGATGATTCCGCTGTGGATGTTCCCGATGGCCATCGTCTGCGGCAACACCTTCGTGCTGAAGCCATCCGAGCAGGATCCTCTGTCGACGATGCAGCTCGTCGAGCTGGCGATCGAAGCAGGTGTGCCGCCGGGTGTGTTGAACGTGGTCCATGGCGGCAAGGAAGTCGTCGATGCACTGTGTACGCATGAGCTTGTGAAGGCGATTTCATTTGTCGGTTCGACGGCGGTCGGCACGCATGTCTACAGGCTCGGCAGCGAGCACGGCAAACGCGTGCAGTCGATGATGGGCGCGAAAAATCACGCCGTCGTGTTGCCCGATGCGAACCGCGAGCAGACACTCAACGCGCTCGCCGGAGCCGGTTTTGGCGCGGCGGGACAGCGCTGCATGGCGACCTCGGTGGTCGTGCTGGTGGGCGCGTCGCAGCAATGGCTGCCGGATCTCGTCGAGAAGGCGAAGACGCTGAAGGTCAACGCCGGCAACGAGCCCGGAACGGACATCGGCCCGGTTGTGTCGCGTGCCGCGAAAGAGCGCATTCTCGGGCTGATCGGAGCGGGCGTGAAGGAAGGCGCGACGCTCGCGCTCGACGGCCGCGACGTCAAGGTGCGCGGCTACGAAGACGGCAACTTCATCGGCCCGACGATCTTCACCGACGTCACGACCTACATGGAAATCTATCGCACCGAGATCTTCGGCCCGGTGCTGCTGGTCCTGACCGTACCGACGCTCGACGACGCGATCGAACTCGTCAACGCGAATCCGTTTGGCAACGGCGTTGGACTGTTCACGCAAAGCGGCGCGGCGGCGCGCAAGTTCCAGAGCGATATCGACGTGGGCCAGGTCGGCATCAACATTCCGATTCCGGTGCCGGTGCCGTTCTTCAGCTTCACGGGTTCGCGCGGATCGAAGCTCGGCGATCTCGGCCCGTATGGCAAGCAGGTCGTGCAGTTCTACACGCAGACCAAGACCGTCACGGCGCGCTGGTTCGATGATGCGACCGTGAACGACGGCGTCAACACGACGATCAGCCTGCGCTAACCTCTCCCACCCGCGGATGTATGGAGACGACATCATGAAAATCGGTTTCATCGGACTCGGCAACATGGGCGCACCGATGGCGCTCAACCTGCTGAAGGCGGGCCACACGGTCAACGTGTTCGACCTGAACGCGCAGGCGGTGCAGACGCTGGTCGATGCGGGCGCGAGAGCATCGGGTTCGGCGAAAGCAGCGGTGACGGACGTCGAATGCGTGATCACGATGCTGCCGGCCGCGGCCCACGTGAAGAGCGTGCTCACCGCCGAAGACGGCGTGCTGGCCGGCATTCCGAAAGGCGTGACGATCATCGATTCGAGCACGATCGACCCGGCGACCGTCAAGGCGTGCGCGGAGCTGGCAACAAAGCATGGCAACCCGTTTGTCGATGCACCTGTTTCGGGCGGCACGGGCGGCGCGGCGGCGGGCACGTTGACGTTCATGGTCGGCGGCAGTGTTGCTGCATTCGAGCAGGTCAGGCCGGTGCTGTCGGCGATGGGGAAGAACATTGTCCGTTGCGGCGACACCGGCACGGGACAGGTTGCGAAGATCTGCAACAACCTCGTGCTGGGCATCACGATGGCGGGCGTGGCGGAAGCGATGTCGCTGGGCGAGGCGCTCGGCATCGATCCGAAAGTGCTCGGAGGAATCATCAACACATCGACCGGACGTTGCTGGAGTTCGGATACGTACAACCCGTTTCCGGGTGTCATCGAAACCGCGCCTTCGTCGCGCGGCTATACCGGCGGCTTCGGCACGGACCTGATGCTCAAAGACCTCGGCCTTGCCACCGATGCGGCGAAAGCCGCGCGTCAGCCGGTGTTTCTCGGCGCACTCGCCCAGCAGCTGTACCAAACGATGAGCGTCAAGGGCGCGGGCAAGCTGGATTTTTCGGCGGTGATCAAGCTATACCGTCCGGACGGAGACGCGTGATGTTCGATCTCGACTATCAACACGATGGCGCGGTCGCGCTGCTGACGCTCAAACGTCCGCCCGCGAATGCGTTCACGCCGGACGGGTTGCTCAAGTTGCAGAAGACGGTCGAGCGTCTCAACGGCGAGCCGCGCGTGCGCGCGCTCGTGATCACCGGCGACGGTCCGAAATTCTTCAGCGCCGGTGCGGACCTTAAGACGTTCGCCGATGGCAACCGCGAAGTCGCCCGGGTGGCGGCCGCCCGCTTCGGCGCCGCGTTCGAAGCGCTGCAGAATGCGCGCTTTGTCGTGATTGCGGCGATCAACGGTTACGCGATGGGCGGCGGGCTCGAATGCGCGCTGGCGTGCGATATCCGCATCGCAGAGCAACATGCGCTTCTCGCGTTGCCGGAAACCGCAGTCGGATTGCTGCCCTGCGGCTGCGGCACGCAGACCTTGCCCTGGCTTGTCGGCGAGGGCTGGGCGAAGCGGATGATCCTCACCGGCGAGCGCGTCGATGCGCAGACGGCGTTGCGCATCGGTCTCGTCGAAGAAGTGGTCGAGACGGGCGCGGCACGCGAAGCCGCGCTGGCAATGGCCACGCGCGTCACGACGCTGAGTCCGCAGGCCGTGACCTTCAGCAAGTCGCTGATCCATCAGGCGCGCAATGGCGTGTCGCGTTCGGCGGCGCTTGCGGTTGAGCGCGAATGCTTCGTCAATCTGTTCGACGGTGCCGACCAGCGGGAGGGCGTCAATGCGTTCCTCGAAAAGCGGGCGCCGCGCTGGCAGCCGGGTTTGCAGATTCAGCAGGAGGGGCAGCGATGAATGCAGCGATGAACGCCGCGCAAAAAATGCGCGCCCCGGAAACCGTGCAGCCTGTCGAGGCCGAACCGGTAGTTCTCTATCGTGTCGTCAACCGCGTCGCAATCATGACGCTGAACCGGCCATCGGCGCTGAATGCGCTGTCGCATGAGATGGTGCGTGAGCTGTCAGTGCTGATCGAACGTTGCCGCACGGATGACGATATCGTCGCTGTGGTGCTGCGCGGGGCGGGCGAAAAAGGCTTCTGTGCTGGCGGCGACGTGCGCGCACTGCATCGTCTGGCCCAGCTCGGCCAAAAAGAGGGCGAGCACGGCTGGCAGCAGTTTTTTATCGACGAGTACCGGCTCGACTACTTGCTGCACACGTTTCCCAAGCCGGTCGTTGCGCTGCTCGACGGCATTTCGATGGGCGGCGGCATGGGGCTCGGACAGGGTGCGCAACTGCGCATCGTCACCGAGCGTACAAAAATCGCGATGCCGGAGACGCGCATCGGCTTTCTGCCCGACGTCGGCGCGACGCGCTTTCTCAGCGCGATGCCGGTCGAGGTCGAACTGTATGTCGGGCTGACGGGCGTCACGCTGTCGGGTGCTGACGCATTGCGCTGTCAGCTGGCGGATCTCTGCGTGCCGGCGGAATGGCTCGGCACGTTCGAAGAGCGGCTGCAACGCATGCCGACTGACGGCGCGCTGTTGCCCGCCTTACGCGCCGTGTTCGAGCCGCCTTGCAACATCATTCCGCATGCGGCGCTCGGGCCGTTCACGCAATTGATCCTGCGGCACTTCGATCGACGCTCCGGTGTCGACCGGATCGTGGCGTCGCTGTATCACGATCTCGACCGCGAGCCGCCGCGCGAAGTGCGTCAATGGCTGCAATCGACCTATGACGCGCTCACGACGCATTCGCCGACGATGCTCCACGTCACCCGCGAAGCGCTGCTGCGCGGACGACAAATGACGCTTGCCGAATGCTTCCGGATGGAGCTTGGTATCGTCACGCGTGTGATCGAGGAGGGCGACTTTTGCGAGGGCGTGCGCGCGCATCTCGTCGACAAGGATCGCAAGCCACGCTGGGCGCCGGCGACGCTCGCCGAAGTGCGGCCGGAGCGGGTGCGGCATTTCCTGTCGTCGCCATGGCGGTGCGACGCGCATCCGCTCGCCGCGCTCGGCGAGGAGCGGGCCGCCGCGTGACGAGGCAGTCTGCGGCAGCGCGCTCGTGCGTCGGCGAGCCTGCTGGTTCTCAGGCTTCAGTCAGCGGCTCGCTGACCGTCAGGGGCGGCGCGCTCCGCGCTTCCTCCGCGCTGCTGACCCGGCTGATCCAGAGGAGCCCGAACAGCATCAGTACGACTGCAATCCAGCCGTTCACGCCATAGCCCGCGATGTGCCCGGCAGGCGTCATCGACAGCGTCAGTCCGCCGAGCCACGCGCCGCAACCCGTCCCGAGCGCCTGCACGGCGCTGTTGGCGCTGAGAAACGCGCCGCGCTGAGCCGGGGCCGGCACGGTCGTCAGCAACGCCTGCATCGGCACCATGCGGCCGGACATCGCCACCATGAAGAACGGGAAAAACAGCGCGATGGCGAGGAACGGCAGCATCGGCAGATGCGTGACGAATAGCATCGGCAGGGCCGACAGCAGGCCGAAAATACGGAACAGCCGGCGCCGGCCGTAGCGGTCCGAGAGCCGCCCGATTGCCCGTGACGTAAAAAACGTCGCGGCGCCGCCCGCCATATATAGCCACGAAAGCTGCTGCGGCGCGATGCCGTGATTGGCGACGAGCATCGGCGAGATGAACGGAATCACCAGCATGTGCGATGTCATCAGCACGAACGTCAGCGCAAACGCATTCATATGCCGCGGATAGGTGAGCAGCCTGCCGAGTTCGGGCAGCACTTCCCGGAGTGGCGGCTGCTGCCGGGTCAGGTGCCCGGCCACCGGCGGCACAATCCCCATGCAGCCGAGCCAGATCAGCACGGACAGCGCGACCAGCAGCACGAACGGCGCGGCCCAGCCGAAATGCGCGCCGAGCATAACGCCAGCCGGCACGCCGGCGATCGCGGCAAGCGAAAACGCTGTCATGACCGTGCCGGTCGCGGCGCCGCGCCGGGCGGGCGGGATCACGTCGCTGACAATCGCCATAATCACCGAGCCGAGCACGCCGCCCGTCAAACCCGCGAACGCACGGGCCGCGAGCAGCAGCGGAAAGCTCGTCGCGAGCGCGCAAGCCAGATTCGACAGCGCAAACAGCGCGTACACAGCAAGCAGCAGACGACGCCGGTCGAAACGGTCGATATAGGTGGCGGCCAGCAAGCCCGACAGCCCCGAGCACCACGAATACGCCGATACGGCAGTCGCAAACGCGGCCGGCGTGATCGTGAACGCATGCATGATCTGCGGACCGAGCGGCATCATCACCATGAAGTCCATGATGATGGTGAACTGCGTCAGCGCGAGCAGCCATAACAGGCGGCGCTCGCGAGAGGGATTCAGGGCGTACATCGGCGGTTTCCTGAAAGGAGTGGACGGCCGTAGCCGTCGTGTGATGGGGCGGCTGCGGGCGTCAATCGTCGATCGATTCGTGCACGGCAGCGGCGCCCCGTTTCCAGTAGCTGGCAGCGCGGATGCGTGATTTGTCGATGCCGCGTTCGGTGGTCAGGTGTTGACGGACCGCGCGGATCGTCGCCGATTCACCTGCTGCCCAGACGTAACCTTCGCCTTCGGGCAGGAAGGTCTCGCGCACCGCCTTCAGGAGTTCGTCTCCGGCGTTTGCCGTGCCGTGCTCTTCGTTCCGGTAGCACCACACCGCGTACAGATCTGCCTGCGTGTCGAACTCGATTCGCGCAGACGGGTCGCGCACTTCCATGACCGCCGCGACCCGCGTGCCGGCCGGCAGTTCTTCGAGACGCCGGCTGATGGCTGGCAGCGCGGTTTCGTCGCCGATCAGCAGATGCCAGTCGAAACCGTCCGGAATCACGAACGAGCCGCGTGGCCCGCCAATCCCGAGATACTGTCCGACTTTTGCCTGCGTAGCCCATGTCGATGCCGGTCCGACATCGTGCAGGACGAAGTCGATGACCAGTTCGCCCGCCTCGCGATCGAAGCGGCGCGGCGTGTAATCGCGTGCGACCGGGCGCTGGCCCGCGGCGAACACCGGGCCGTCTGGGCCGGCGACGGGCAGGATTGGCTTGTCCGCGCCCGGTTCGGGGAAAAAGACCTTCATGTGATCGTCGAACGAAGCGGACGTGAAGTCGCGCAGATCATCGCCAGTGAAGGTGATGCGCGCCAGATGCGGCGTCAGCGATTCGACGCGCGACACCTGCACCAGGCGGAATTTCAGCGGATGCCGGACACGGGTGACCGTCAGTCCGGCGTTGTTGTTGCTGTTGGGCATCATGTGTTCTTCTCCAGAGTAGCGGCGCGAGGCTCAGACGCTTGCGGTGCTGGTCTTGCCTTCGATCTCGGCGGTCGCGCGGGCGAGGATCGCGGCGATGCGGCGCTGTTCGTCGGCGGGCGCATCGGTGCGCAGAAGCAGCGCTCTTTTCAGCGCGCGGCGGGCGTCGATCAGTTCGGGCACCCAGCCGCCTTCGCTCACGTCGGCCGGCTCTTCGCCGGCAAAGGCGCGGCGCACCGAATCCATCTTGCGGGCAATATGGGTGAGCTTCGCGAAGATCAGGTCGACGCGCTCGCGGTTGGCGGTGAGATGTTCGCGGCCGGCTTCAGACAAGGCGTACCGCTTGCGGTTGCCCTCGACTTCGACGGTGACCTGGCCGACTTCCTCGAGGTACGTCAGCGCGGGATACACCATGCCGGGGCTGGGCGAGTAAAAGCCGTTGGAACGCGCGTCGAGCGCCCGGATCAACTCGTAGCCGTGGCTCGGCTGCTCGGCGAGCAGGGCGAGCAGCATGAGTTGGAGGTCGTCGGAGGTGAATTTGCGGCCGCGCGGAAACCCGTCGCCTTCGCCGCCAAACCCTCCCGGACCGCCGCCGAACGGGCCGCCACCAAAGGGCCCTCCACCGGAAGCGCCGCCCCCGCGACGATGGTGATGACGCCCGATGGCGTGCCAGAGGGAATGCAGCGAGAAGCGCTCGGCGAAGGCCCGGTGATTGTGCCAGTGCGAATGAGCGTGCTGATGATGATTGTGATGACGCATGGTGAGGCTCCGATTGTCTTAAAACATGTCTTAAGATATATATCTTAAGATAGCATGTCAACCGGAAAATCACGAGGAGCAGGCGCGCGCTGACCTCGCAGGCGCGCGCGGCGGCGGGGAGCGCGATATTGGACCGATTGGAGAAGGGTTGCCGCCGCGGCCGTCAGGCGCGGCGTTCAATCAAGTTAAGAATCTCGCTTCCCGGTCAGCCATACTTTATGGTTGTTATTCATTCAGTGGACCCGGAGGAACGACGGCCATGTCTGAATCGCTAGACGCTTCATTGCGCGCGCGAATCCTCGGGACCTGGCGCATGGAGACCTGGACGCGCCGGGCAGCCGACACTGGCGATGTCACCGATGCGCTCGGTCCCAATCCGTTCGGCTACATCAACTACTCTGCGGACGGACGCGTGATGGTCTTCGTGCTAAGGAGCGGGCGACTGCGGCCCGCTTCAAACCCACCCAGCCATGACGAAAAGATTGCGCTCTTCGATTCGATGTTCGCCTACGTCGGAACGTATGTAGTCGAATCCGATCGCGTTATCCACATTCTCGACGGTAGTTGGAATGAGCTTTGGACCGGCACGCGGCAGGTGCGTTTCCTGGCGTTTCGAGGCGACCGACTCATCTATACCACGCCGGAGACCGTCGACCCTATGGACGGGAAGCTCTGCACATACGAGGTCACGTTCTCTCGGGGCTAGACGAGGCTCTCGCGAACCATGAAGCTGGTATTCGCAACTCGAGCGATGGGCGAGTCGCGAACGTCTGCGAAGGCGGACGACGTGACGGGCAGGATCTGGCTGGGCGGAGCCGACGTTCGAATGTCAGTATGAAAGCACGGGTGGACGTCCGTAGGTGGCCGGAGTCAGCCGGATGCGTCGCTTGCTCTTGCGAGCGGCTTGACATCAGCAGTTTCGGTCGTAGGAAGTAATCGCGAATCTATTCTCCACGTCACATCGACACATCGACACATCGACTGCAGCCTTCGCCTACCTTACCGAACGTAGCGGGAAATCGGGGCACAATCTGATCTGGTTTCGACATGGTCGCGAGCAGTTCAAGACTGTTAAAAATCGAAAGGGGGAGGGGCGTTTTAAAGGTACTGACGCAGCACATGGTGTGAGCCACCCAGCGAGGCGCTCCTCAGTGCCCCGACTTATGAACCGGGTCGGCAATATCGTTTGCCGTCTTCACTGAGCACAGCGGCCTACGAGGTGGCTAGCGGGTTCATAATTTTGACAATCTTTCCGAATCCGACCTATCGTTTGACTTTAACGGATCGTTCGAGCAAGTTGTTGTGCGCACTTCACGACTTCCGAGGGCAAAAATGGACATCCTGGTTGTAGATGATGAGACGTCAGTCTGTGAGTGCGTTGCGGAGAAGATCGAGCGCGAAGTCGCATCCAGTTCATACGGCCCCTTTACCGTCGTGCCGCTTTTTCGTCTTTCAGACATTGGTGATTATTTTCGCAATCCGCCCTATCCCAGACTTGTAATTTTAGATCTCGATCTCGGTGTAACGAGGGGCATTGCAACGCTTGAGTGCTTTCGAGACATCGTCTCGCGGGCAGTGCCACAAGATAGCAAAGTTGATACGACAGTCGCCATTTTTAGCGGCACGGACTTTTTGTCGCCGACCAGCTTTGAAATCCTTCAACGAGCGGTTGGCGAATTCGGCGTTAGAGGCATTATTCCGAAAAATGGCAAGATTGCCAGGATGCTTGTTGGTCTTGAAAGGTTGCTTGCCGGCGAAGACTTCGTTCCAATAGAGCTTGTCAGACTGCTAGCTAGCCCGTCCTCCCCTTCTGAAAAATGCTCAAAGGCGCCAAACGGATTGACGCCGCGCGAGTATGAAATAGCGGAGCTTGTAGCTGAGGGACTGGAGGACAAAGTAGTCGCAAAGAGGCTCGGATTGCAACCTGGTACGGTGCGACAAAACGTAAGTCGCATCCTTCAAAAATTTTCCGTCGATAATCGAACGCAGCTTGCGCGGGAATTCATGGCTCAGCGAACCGGTAATTCGTCATTGTGAATTGGGCGAAAACGCACGAGAAGCTCAATCAGTTCGTTACGAGAGACTGGTTTCGACAAAAACATAAATCCTGCATCGGCGACTTCCGCCAACACCGTGCTTTTCACTTCGCCAGAAAGTATGACAGCAGGAACGTTCGGGAATAATTTTTTTAGTTTCCGTATCGCTTCCAGGCCAGTATTGCCACCTCTTAGCCGATAGTCAGCAAGTAAAAGGTTGGGAAGTTCCGATTGCGTCCTCCCTACCAAAGAAGCCATCAGGCTTTCCTTGCTTCCACAGGCCACTACTTCACATCCCCAAGACTGCAATCGCTCTGTCATTGCCTCCCTAACGTCGCGATTGTCTTCCAGTACTGCGACGACCATTCCGTCCAAATCGGGCGACATGAGCTTCAGGTTCGAAGGACATTCGTGATTAATCGGCATACGACCGCTGAGCGGAATGGCTACAGAAAATCTCGATCCTTTGCCCGGAACGGATGCAAGATCCACGAAATGATTCAATAACTTGGCTAGTGCAGCAACGATTGACAAGCCCAACCCAATCCCTTTGCGACCATCCCTCTCCGGATTACCTAGTTGAACATATTCTCTAAATATGGCCTTTTGATCATCGACTGCAATGCCGATTCCATTGTCGAAAACACTAATCCGGAGATACTCGCCGCGGCGCTGACACGCGATGAGAATGCGCCCCTCACGACCATCTTGGCACTCGGTGTATTTGACCGCGTTAGCCGCAAGATTACAAATAATACGAAGCAAAGCATCCCGATCAGAAAATCCGATGTACGGTGGGCTTAAGACGACTACTTTGATTCCTTTTCTTTCCGCTTCAGCATGTATTTCGCTCGCCACATGTTCGAGCAAGGATTTCACATCAATCTCTTGCCTTCTGATCGGATACTGTCCTGCTTCAACCCTAGCTAGATCCAGCGCAGTGTTGACCATGTCGGCCATGACACTAACCTGTGCTTCCGCTTTCTTCACCGACTGTTCGAGATCAGATCTTGATATTCCCCGGGCGATCTTATCTGTGAGATTGTCAAGGCCTGTTGCCAGAGCGGTCAGGGGACTGCGTAAGTCATGGCTGAATGAAGCTAGCAGATGATTTCTTTGATAGAGAAGATCGTTCGCCCTCGTTCTTTCCTCTTCCAGCATAAGTTGCTTGGCGAGTAATTTTTTTTGGTCCACTTCATTTTGTCTTAAAAGTTCATTTGCACGGATACGCTCCGCTTTTAGTGCGTGCTGTCTTTTCTGTAACTTCCTTTGATCTGTTTCGCCTTGGCTCAAAAGCACCGAAATCCGGCGCTGCCTCTCTTCAAGCAGAATGTTGCTCTTCATCAGCGATCGTGTCGCTCTCTCAACTATTATTTGACGAGCCAAAAGTTTCGTTTGGTCAATCTTCAGAACCAAGCCGACTAAAAGGTAGGTGCTCATCTGTCCACTGAGCCAAAAGACGCTCACCGTAGCTGATGGATCGTGCGAGCGCGTCAGCGAAACGACGACCGGTACGAAGAATCCACCCAAAAGCGTCACCGCCAGTAGCCACCAATCCGTCGACAGCAAAACCACGGTGGCTACATGCCCAAGCGCTGTCATCCATATGAATGTCCGTTGCCCGAGTACAAAAGATGGAGGGTTCGTGGGTGGAGGATTTTGCAAAGCAAACATGCCAAAAGTCCACCACAAAGACAGTGCCAGCGCGTATCCGAACCATCCCATTTGGAATAGCACAAGCGATGGATGTTCCTCCTTGTGGATAGCCTCATTTGTCGCTCGTTTAAATAAATAGCCGACGACAGCAAATAGCCAGATTCCTGCTGACCATAAAACAAGCGACATCGTGAAGTCAAATGCACCGTGGTACGGAGCACGCGCTTCGTTGGCGCGCAAGTAATATGCTGCAGTCACCAAAGCAAAGTTGGCGACGAGAATGGTTCCGACCCATCGGGAAACTCCGAGCGCCAAGGCCCCGACAATTTGTACCTTCAAATCTGCCTTGATTTCTCTCGCGCCGACACCCACCTTCCACGTTGATGGTTTGAGAAGCCGCTTCGGAGACACTCCGAAATTCGAGGAAATTGGCGAAACGTCAGGTCCTGGAGCATGAGGTTCCATTGTGTTCTCGCCAAGGATTCTATAGATTCGATTAGGGGCGCAAAACTCACAATTGCAACGATGGATTGTTTTTGAAGAAAATGCGAAGTGTCAGATTCAAATATCTAACGCTTCGCTTACCGAATTAAGTTATGGTTGAACTAATCGTCTAGAGTTTGACGTTAATATTCGTTTGCTATATCAAAGACGATCTCGAAAATGGCGTTTACTATTGCCATCTGTTAAACCAATCAACGTGGTTCAACTTTCTTACTCGAAAGATGGCGTTAGTCACCATCTGTTAGCTGCATACCAGGCTTTGTTCGAGGGGGAACCATGCGACGAGATATTCATCGTACGATTCACCACTTCCCCCTTGCCGCAACTCCGCAATACCCGATGTAGGGCGGAAACTCGTCCGCAAGCCCCGATCGTTCGTATCGGCGGTGGTGCCAGCCCTCCAGACCCTGTTGCTGCCATGCTGAAAAGTTGTATTGACCTTCATGATAGCCACCGTATCTCGTTGTGAAGCAGTTGTTCGTTAAATTAAGTATCGTCGCTCACGCAAGGTATTAATAGTGTCATGTGTTCGCCGCAGGCATAGATAACATAACTCCGAACATCACTAACAAATGTTCGTAGCATCGAACAACTCGCAGATATCGAGCCGCAGTTCGCCACATTCGAACGCAAAATGCAGGTGCATGTGTGCGTATGCGCCGACACTCATGCGCGAACGCGTCGCCTGGCTCAGATTCTTCGGGGCGAACAGACGGTGGCATCCGCGCTCTCGCATCCCGTGAGCCGGTTTTGCGAAATTCAGAATACCGTCGTCAACACTCCGCACCCGTGGACCTGAGGGATTGCCCGGCGACAGTCGCAGGAGCCAAATTTTCCAAGGCATCTCCAAAAGAGAGTATTCGACCCGCACGCAGCCAACCAGCCGAGATGGTGTCCTGAAAACGCCACCAACACCCGCGAAGCGCCTCGGACCGACGGTTCAACCCACTGCAGCCAAATCACCAGACGACGTTATCAGGTACGCCCCATCGTGATCGCGGCGCTCGCCATGCACCTAATCAATCGGATCGCGTTACCGCGGGCGGAGTTGCGCATCCACCCTTATCGGATGTTCAACGCCTTCCGGTAAGGAATTTGTATTTCCCAACTCATGCCGTCGTCAAGATTTGTGTCGACCGACAGCAAATCCGGGCGCAATTCGAAGGACACGAATGCTGGCGCCTCTAAACTTCCTTCCTTTGGGTTTCGCGCGACTATGAAACCACATTTGAACAAAAAGCGAGCGATTTGGAGTGAATCCTTAAAAGGTTCCCCATCGACATCGGGAATCGACGCGGCGCTCCGGCGTTTAATGTACAGCTTGAATATTTTTTCAAGCAGTTCGTTGGTATCAAACCTGCTCGATCCATTGCTGAACAACTCCACTACTTTCTTCAGATCTTCAAACTGACGTTGATGCTCCCTGTATAAATCAGAAAGTCGAAGTCTCCCAAAGCTGGGCATCACTAAATTTATTTCGTTTGAACCGATTCGCGTGACGCCGTTTATTGTGGCCTCATCTCCAGCGAGACGACAGAGCTGAACCATCCATCGGGGGCGCCCAGCAGCGAACGATCGAAGGACATTAATCGGCGGTGCGGCCGAATCTCCCCATTTGAGTCTCTTGGCAAAAACCAGCTCGAGATAATCGCTTTTATTGTTTTCATTTGTCCATTTTCGAGCGACTTGAGAATTGGGGAAGGTTCGATTTACATATGCAGAAACTCTACGCACAAGCAGATCTTCCTGCTGTTTAATCGACCATTTTATTTCGCAAAGATACTGATCAGATTTATCCAAAAACTCGATTAACTGAAGACCCGCCCAGACGTCCGTGCGAACTGTCGCGCGGATGGACACTCCTCGGATGTCACGGACAATATTTCGGCTCGCATTGAAAAACGACGCAATGTAGGCCTGCTGTTCCGGAGTATTTGTGAAGTTCGCGTCAATGTCATCGAGCAGAAACCAGACTTCGCGAACCTTGCCACACTCATCTTGGATGCGTCTCAGAACCTGCGGGTTGTTTTGTATAGGGCTAGAATTTTTGCTTAACTCGATAGCACCAAACAAATTGATCTTTCCCAAGAGCCGTGAAGTAAGTGCGCCAATTAAATTTTTATTTTTGAATCCGGCGAGCTCGGCATTTTCCACGAGCGCCATGGAGTCGTCGCTCCATGCAAATCCAATCGTTCCCGCCAATTCCAAATTAATTGCCTTGCAGATCACCTGCCTCCAGTAATTTTCCAAAATGGCATCGTTTTTTGAATCTGGAGGAGGAAGTAATCCGGTTAAACTTGAGGGCCGCGTCAGAACAATGAGGGGTTTTTCCTGAAGTTCGGAAAGTTGATAGGCAAAGTGATTTAACAACGCCGATTTACCCATACCCTTTCTGGCAAGCGCAATCATAAATCGAACATCGTGATCTAAAAATCGGGAAAATTTTGGCTGATTTAGAAAATAGGAGTTGAGAATATGAGCATCTTCGTCTTCCGCAGCGTCGTTCCCGAAGAGAGTCCTGTCTCCAAGCTTGACCTGAACATCAACCAATTGATTTCCCATGGTGCTCGACTCTCCTGTTTCCAAACAGCGGCGACACACACACATTCATAGGAAAGCCAGCCGCCGCCGAAGGCGGCTGGTAACAATTGCCAATCGGATTGCTGCGTCAACAAGGATGACATTAGGATGATTACTGCTCCGATGCAACCTGCTCGTACCGCATAACCACGAGGTCCGCTTCACGGTCCTGTCCTCCGCAAAAACTCGATCAAGGCAGGTCGCTGGCCAGTGACGCTTGAGTCACCGTCCCAACCGATCTACCCTGGAACTCACGCCGACCGTCGTTCAAACGATTCAGCAGCCGAACGGAGCAACCGCTTCCCGATTGACTTCTATCGACCTATCAAGCGAGCGCCAGTTGATCGGCCGCACCCGACATTCAGGTACCGGCATCGATAGGCGGCTATCACTTCTAGCGGATGCGTACTTTCGACCCGTTGCTGTCATCCGGTGGCGGTTCTTGGAGAATGTCGAGTGTTCGGGTACGGCGTCCTCCAGGCCCAGGCGGCAGAACCATCGATATGCGAGGTTCAGATGTACCTCCTCGCATAGCCTGCGCTCGGAACGGATACCGAAGCAGTAGCCCACGATCAACATACGGATCATGAGTTCTGGATCAATCGATGGTCGCCCCATCGGGCTGTAGAACGGCGCGAGATGCCGGCGTAAATCACGGAGATCGAGGAAGTGATCGATGCCTCTCAACAAGTGCTCGCGAGGGACGTGATTATCGAGGTTGAACGAGTAGAAGAGTCTGTCCTGTCCGCTGCCCAATTGACCCATCATGACGAATCACTCCCGTCGATCAATGTCTTCGAGGATACCGAATATTCCAAACCACGGGCGACTTTTTCAACACAATCAATGGTCTAACCGTCATTCGTTCGCGGCAGGGTAGAACTACCACCAGCGTTTGGAGTCGCTCTTTTCGGAATCGACGCCGACGGTAACGCCCGGGTTAGAACGGGTTAAAACCGACTACCTCGAGCGTTACGTTTGCGCCCGTCAGTAGCATAGAATGATCGAGGGAACATGCAATGTAGCCTGCCCTGAGACAGTGCACTGATCTTGAGACGAAAGAAACGCGCTATTTTGAGTGGCAACGGTTTTGACAGAAGTAATCTGGGTTCTTTGCTCAAAACTGCCTCTCCGGCGGAGTGGGTCAATGCGGCACCACTGCCGCCGCCGTGTATTAACAAGTTTGCACGGTAAATGTGTTTCATTGCTTCTCTGTTAGCTGGCGCGCTTTTACATCGACCTTAAGGGAGTGAAGATACTCGCGGGGCTTTTTGTTTTCGAACTTATCGGGAACATCGAATTCGCCCGTTGACAAACCTTTCCCGTGTTTCGGCATGGGAATGTGCTTTGACTCCGTCGCTGACACGATGCTGCCGTCGGCATCGTAGGCGACATTGAGTTTCTTTGCCATATGAATTAACTCCTTTAATCTGGATGATCCTTGGTTCATTAATCGACGCTATCGTGCGGTAAGGTCAGAGTCACGAAGCATGACAAATTATCGTTAGTATTGTTTTGAGTGTCGAAGAACAGTGTCCTGGTTCCGTTTGGATCTGAGCTCACTCCCTGGCTTGTAATCTGAACACTGCCGTTTGAACTGATCGGTATGATCGTCAAACCTATGTATTCCCAAGAGAATGCCTGCCAGCTCCAAGACTGGGCTCCGGGGTTCGCTGTGATCACACCATCGAATACATCGACTTCCATCGTGGGCATGTTGATTCCTCCGCAGATGACGTCCAGCATTGAAAAAAAAACCGATAACGGACCATGGAGAAGGTCGAAATATATCGGCCATCTCCAATATGTAAAACGACTATAAAGAAAGGTTTTTGAGATGTCTTAAAAAATTCATAATTTTTATTTAAATATATAAGAAGTGAGTTATGAAATCGTTTATATATCATGCATCCGCCTGGCGATGTAGTTGCAGATGGCGTTCGCGCGAATTGATCGGGTCTCGTCGACCGATGTTGCAAAAAATGGAGAACAGGCGCCTGCGTAGCGATCGCGAAACGTCGGTCGCAACGCGCCATCTTCGTTGGGAACCCACCAGGCGGAAGCGCTGGCGTTCGAGGCCCAGGCTGCCGCCAGCCGCCGACGCCTCAATGCGGCGAGCACCCGCATCGAACGCGGTGAGCTGAGTCTGACGCGCCTGGGACTACCTGCAGGCAGCGCAACACTTCAAGGTTGCCGCAGACCAGGCCGTGGGGACGAGAAAGGCGATAACACTGCGTTGTTGCGGGCTATCGGTGTGTATCACCAGGCCCTGGAGGCGCGTTACCGCGCGGGCGCGTCCCGCTTGATTGGGCAATCACCCAGAACGTACTCGGGTACGCGCTGTCGAGGCTGGGCAAGCGGCCGCGAGGCGATGACGGAACGGACTCGCGAGCGCGTTGCACTGCAATGCGCGATGACCCAGAAATGGCCATAGATCCACGAGCGACCGGTAAGCTTGCTGAACGTCGCGACCACGTATGGCCGATGGCAGGCATCGAATAACCCTAAACGGAGTCAGCCGGATGACGTTCGCTTTCGATCGTGCTTACGGTCAGCAGAAGTAAACCTTTGGATGGTCTCTGCGCGAGTGCTATCAAAAAATCGACTGCCTGGTAAGCGTGGTCAGCCATTCGAGGGCGAGCGTGCCGGTCAGCGAATTACCATTCACGTCCAGCCCGGGCGACCAGACGCACACCGCCATCTCGCCCGGCAGCACCGCGACGATCCCGCCGCCCACGCCGCTCTTCGCCGGCAAACCGACGCGATAGACGAAGTCGCCGGCCGCGTCGTAGGTGCCGCAGGTCAGCATCAGCGCTGACAGCCGCTTGGCCGAACTGGCATCGACGATACGCTCGCCGGTCGACGGCACCACGCCATGATTGGAAAGGAAGAGCGCTGCCTTCGCGAGTTCCACGCAGCTCATCGAAATCGCGCACTGCCGGCAGTACGCATCGACGACGACTTCGGGCGGCATCTCCAGATTGCCGAAGCTCGCCATGAAGTGCGCCATCGCGCGATTGCGGTGCGCGTGCTGCAGTTCCGATTGCGCGACCTGGATGTCGTAACCGATGCTTCGCTCACCGGTCAGCCGCCGGATGAATTCGACCAGCGCCGTTTCCGCCTGCACGAAACGGCGGCACAGAACATCGGTCACGACGAGCGCGCCGGCGTTGATGAACGGATTGCGCGGTTTGCCCTGTTCGGCTTCGAGCTGCACGAGCGAGTTGAACGCCGTTCCCGACGGCTCGCGACCGACGCGCTGCCAGAGCGCATCGCCGAGCAGTTGAAAGGCCATGGTGCAGGCGAACAGCTTCGAAATGCTCTGGATCGAGAAGCGCGTATCGGCTTCGCCGGTGCGGAAAACGTCGCCTGCGATAGTGACGACCGCCATGCCGAACCGGTCGGCGGAAATTTTCGCCAGTTCGGGGATGTAATCGGCCACGCGGCCCGTTCCGAGCCAGGGCTTGAGATCGTGATGGATCTGGTCGAGGATGCCTGAATAGTTCATGAGATGGGACCGTTGGATGGCGCGATTCTAGCGGCAATGCGCGTGTCAGACGCGGCTCTTCGGCGCCTGCACGCGGGCGCTGCGCGTGCTAATCTGGCTCCGTTTTAACATTTTTTACGGCAAAACGGACAATCAATGAACGTCATCGATCAGGATGCGGACGGCGGTGCCGTGTTTGTCCTGTCGGAACTGTATGAGTCCGCCGAGGAGATGTGGCACGCGAATCCGCGCGCCCGGCTCATCGTCGCCGGCGACACGGTACTGACCCTGCACACGAAAACCGGCCGACTGGTCGCGCCACCGAAGTGCGCGGTGTGGGTATTGCCGGGTGTGCTGCATCGGGTGTCGTCGACGGTGGGCGTGGCTTTGCGCTCGCTGTACGCCGACGCCGATGTCGACGTGGTGCCGTCAGACTGCTGCGTCGTGGCGGTCGATTCGCTGGCGGATGTGCTGCTGACGGAGGCGGCCACATTCGGCGCTGGTTATGCTCCGGACGGACCGCAGGCGCGTATCGTGCGCGTGCTCCTCGACCATCTTCCGGACCTGGCCGTCGTGCCGCTCTCGCTGAACTGGCCGCAGGATCCGCGTACCCAGCACATCGCCGACGCGCTGGTGGCCGACCCGGCGGACACCGGCGTACTCGACGACTTCGCGAGCGCGGCGGGCGTGACTGCGCGCACGGCGGCACGGCTCTTCGTCAAGGAAACCGGCTTGACGTTCGGCCAGTGGCGACAGCAACTGCGGCTACTGGTTGCGCTCGAACAACTCGGCTCCGGCGAGAGCGTCACGCAGGTCGCGCTCAGGGTGGGCTACCACGACGTGTCGTCGTTCATCGCGGTATTCCGGCAGGCGCTGGGCGAGACACCTGCGCGGTATTTTCGCTGACGAGCGTCCCGACGGAGGGGGCAGATCTCAATGCGCGCCCGCCGCGCCCGGCCCGCCGCCGCCTTTGCCCGGCTTGGTGATCCAGATCAGCGGAATGATCAGAATAAAAATGATCGCCGACACATAGAAGATGTCGTTCAGTCCCATCATCGCAGCCTGCGTGTTCAGCTGAAAATCGAACAGCGCGTGCGCCGACGACGTGTTCAGATGCAGCAGCGATTGTGTGGCGTCCATCTGCTGGGTGAACGCCGGGTTGTTGATCGACGCCTGTTCGGTGAGCCGTTCGTGATGCAGCACCGTCCGGTTATTCCACGCATTGCCCGCAATCGACGTTCCCACGGCGCCGCAGAACACCCGCACGAAATTCGACAGCCCCGCCGCGGCCGGTATCCTCTGCGGCGGCTGGCCGGACAGGATGATGGCCGTCAGCGGGACGAAGAACATCGCCATCGGGATGCCCTGCAGCAGCGTCGGCAGCACGAGGTGCCAGGTGTCGATCTCGATCACATACTGCGAGCGCATGTAAAAGACGATCGCAAAACCGACGAACGCGAGCGTGGCGATGATCCGCGCGTCGGAGCGTGGCAGCACGCGGCCCATCACCGGCGCAAGGATCACCGCGAAAATGCCGAGCGGCGCGGTGACGAGACCGGCATCGACCGAACGGTAGTTCAGGTATTCCTGCATCCATTGCGGCAGCAGCACGAGGTTGCCGAAGAACACGCCGTAGGCGACGGAAATCGCGATCGTCCCGCCGAGAAAGTTGCGCTGCGTGAAAAGCCGCAGATCGACGATCGGATTCTCTTCAGTGAGCTCCCAGACCAGGAAGAACGCGAAACTGATCACCGCCGTGATACCGAGCGTGACGATCAACGGCGACGAGAACCAGTCGAGATCCTTGCCTTTGTCGAGCATGACCTGCAGCGATGCAACCCACGCGACGAGGAGCCCCAGCCCGACCACGTCGATCGGCAGTTTTCTGGTGGGTGTTTCGCGGTTCCGGTAGATCATCCACGTGACGCCCGCGGCGAAGATGCCGACCGGAATGTTGATGTAGAAGATCCACGACCACGAATAGCTGTCGGTGATCCAGCCGCCGAGCGCGGGACCGGCAATCGGGCCGACCGTGGCGGTCATGGCCCAGAGCGCGAGCGCGGTCGACGATTTTTCCTTCGGCCATGAACTGAGCAGGATCGCCTGCGACAGCGGAATCAGCGGGCCGGCCACCGCGCCTTGCAGAACACGGGAGACGAGCAGGATGGGCAGGGTCGGCGCCACGCCGCACAGCCACGACGCCAGCACGAACATCAGGATCGCGCCGACGAACAGCCTGATCTGGCCGAGACGCTGCGTGAGCCAGCCAGTAAGCGGAATCGACACGGCGTTGGCTGCCGCGAACACCGTGATGACCCAGGTGCCTTCGTCGACAGAGACGCCGAGGTTGCCCGAGATCGTCGGAATCGCCACGTTGGCGATCGACGTGTCCAGCACGTTCATGAAGGTGGCCAGCGCGACCGCGATGGTCGCCAGCACGAGCTGGCCGCCATGCAACGGAGGCGGAGGCGCGGGAGGGGCGGGCGGCTTCAGGGCGCCGTCGGGACGACCGGGTGCGGACGGTGGCTGGCTCAAGCAATTCTCCGGATCGGGCCTGCCACGGTGCACGCGGCGCGGCGGTCAGACGGTCAAACGGGTTGGGAGAGGATACCTTCATTCGTGCGCCGATGTCGTCGAACGCGGCATTGGGCGGGCGGCATGGGCATTCGCCCGCAGCACGATCACGATGCAGAAGGTATGCTCGCGGCATCGCACTTGATGCGTCTTGTAGCGCACCCCGGATGTGCTCGCGGACCCGCCCGCGACACAGCCGGAAACCACCGAAAAACCCATCAGAAGAGGACCCCGACATGGCCTGGGAGCAGTTCGAACATGGCTGGCGGCTCGAGCCGGCCAACGCACCGGCGCAATCGCTCGTTGTGCTGATGCATGGCGTAGGCAGCAATGCGCGCGATCTTCTGCCGCTCGCCGATGTCTGGCGCCAAGCGCTGCCGTCGACGGCCTTCGCCTCGCTCGACGGCGGTGAGCCGTTCGATGGCGGGTTCGGCGGCCGCCAGTGGTTTAGTGTGCGTAACGTAGATGAAAGTCTGCGTGCGGCGCGCGTCGCCGATGCATGGCCAGCGGTCGAAAAGATCCTGACGGCCGAACTTGCGCATTGGCAGCTCGATTTCGCGCGGCTGGCGCTGGTCGGCTTTTCGCAAGGGGCCATCATGGCGATGCATCACGTCGCGACGAATCCGCAGGGCGCGGCGGCCGTGGTGGCCTATTCGGGACGGCTGGCATCGCGGGTAACCGCGAAGAGTCGTACGCCGCTCACGCTGATCCATGGCGAAGACGATCCGGTCATTCCGGCGCAGGAACTGGAGCGCGCCGCGCTCGCGTTCAGCGACGCAGGATTCGCAGTCGAGGCGTATGCGTTACCGGGCGTCGGTCATACGATTTCGGCGGACGGCGTCGCACTTGGGCGCGATGCACTGATGCGGGTGTTCGCTGGGCCGGCGCGCGGCTGATCGCTTTGGGCTGGGTCCGGCAGCGTTTGACCTTTTGTAACCATCTGTAATGTTAGACGAAGCCTAAAGATTTTGGCGTGGGTGCCGTTAATGGTTCAATAGCCGCGAAAAAAGCACCCGACGCGCCGATCGACGTTGTGCCCGCCAAGGCGCGACACGTAGCCGGGGAGACCATTTGTGCAGGCCCGGCAACGGGCGGCACCGAAACCAGTAGAGCCGCCCATGGCCAGAGCGATGCCGCAACCTTCATTTTTCAAACGTCTGTTCAGCCACGATGTGGCAGTGGACCTCGGCACCGCCAACACGCTCATCTATACGCACGATCAGGGCATCGTGCTCAACCAGCCCTCGGTAGTCTGCTTCCAGAAGCACGCGGCGATCGGGCGCGAGCGCGTCGCCGCGGTCGGCAAGGAAGCCAAGCAACTGCTTGGACGTGTCCCGGTCAACCTTGAAGCGGTGCGGCCGATGCGGCACGGCGTCATCGCCAACTTCGCCGCGGCCGAACATATGATTCGCCAGTTCGTCGACATGTCGAGTACGCGTACACGTCTTGGCCGGCGTCCGTCGTTCACGATCTGCGTGCCGGCCGGCGCGACCCAGGTCGAGCGGCGCGCGATCCGCGAGGCGGCCGTCGCGGCCGGAGCGTGGAAAGTGAACCTGATCGGCGAATCGCTCGCGTCGGCAGTGGGGGCCGGTTTGCCGGTATCGGAGGCGACCGGCTCGATGGTCGTCGATATCGGCGGCGGCACGACCGAAGTCGGCGTGATCGCGCTGGGCGGCATGGCGTACAGCGGTTCCATCCGCGTGGGCGGCGACCAGTTCGATCTGGCCATCGTCAATTACGTCCGCAATGTCTACGGCGTGGTGCTCGGCGACCAGACTGCCGAGCATGTGAAAAAGACCATCGGCACGGCGATCCGCGACGTGCCCACCGAACGCATCAATGCGACCGGGCGCAGTCTCGACGACGGCCTGCCGCGCACCGTCCAGCTAACCAATCACGATATCGCGGAAGCCATCGCGTCGCCGCTCGCCCATGTGATCGGCGCGGTGAAGGCGGCGCTCGAATCGGCGCCGCCGGAACTCGTCACGGATATCGCGGACGCCGGTATCGTGCTGACGGGCGGCGGCTCGCTGCTGGGTAATCTGGACCGCTGTCTGTCCGACCAGATCGGTCTCGAGGTGCGGCTTGCCGACGAGCCGCTGACGTGCGCCGTGCGCGGCGCTGGCGCCGCCTCTGCTGTGCTCGACCCACACGCGTTCGACTGATGCAAGGCGCAGCCGCGCTGCGTCCGTCCCGGTCTCTGTCTCCACCTTTCCTCCGTGACTCATCCCGATCCCGTTTCTTCGCCGTCTTTCATCGAATTGCAGAATGGTCTGCGTATGCCGTACGTCGTTCAAGGCGAAGGTGAGTTGCTGCTGTTCGTGCATGGTTCGTTGTGCGACTTCCGCTACTGGCAGCCGCAGGTATCCGGGCTGTCGAAGCACTATCAATGCGTCGCGGTCAGTCTCACGCATTACTGGCCCGCTACCGACACGCCCGCCGACATGCCGTTCAGCTGGAGCCGGCACGCTGACGAGGTCGCTGAGTTCATCGGGCGCTTCGGTGCGGGGCCGGCTCATGTGGTCGGTCACTCGCGTGGCGGGTGCGTGACGTTTCATTGTGCGCGACGTCATCCGCAACAGGTTCGCACGCTGACGCTGGCCGATCCCGGCGGTCCACTGCAGATCGCGGGCCGGCCACCCGCGAAGTTGCCGGAGCCCGTCAACGCGCTGCGCGCCCGCGCGGCGCAACTGATCGAAGAAGGCGACATCGATGCCGGCCTGCAACTCTTCGTCGATTCGGTCAGCCGTCCCGGTTTCTGGGCGAAGAGCACGGCGGCCTTCCGGCGAATGGCGATCGACAACGCGCACACGCTGGCGCGTCAGTTCCGGGATCCATTGCCGCCATACACGCCAGAAGAGGCCGCCGAGGTGCGCTGCCCCGTGTTGCTGATCGATGGTGAGAAGAGTCCGCTGATGTTCCGCCGCACTGCCGAAGCGCTCGCGTCCTGGCTGCCCGATGCCCGGCGCCAGACGGTGAATGGCGCGTCGCACGGCATGAATCTCGCGCATCCGGCGGCGTTCAACCGCTACGTCGACGAATTCATCCGGAACGCTGGCGAAGGCCACGCAGGCTGAGGTCCCGCCCCGGTTTGCGGCGTGTGCCGGCGCTGTAGCGCGGTGAAAGCCAGATGAATGTTGCTGACGCCGAGATGGAGTGTTGCGTTCCATCGACACAATTTATCGCGTTCCGAGCCGTAGAATGCGTTGCCAGAGCCGGTGCATGCTCCTCATGCGAACCGGCACTCGTGCGATGACACAGTGAAAAGGACACGCGCAGATGAACGACTCGACCACACACGCAATACTGAAGTTTTCCGACAGCGATCAGACGGTCGAATTGCCGGTCTACAAGGGCACGCAAGGCCCTGACGTCATCGACATTCGCAAGCTCTACGGCCAGACCGGCAAGTTCACGTACGATCCGGGCTTCATGTCGACGGCGGCGTGCAATTCGGCGATCACGTACATCGACGGCGACAAGGGTGAACTGCTGTATCGCGGCTACCCGATCGACAACCTCGCGCAAAGCGCCGACTTCCTCGAAACCTGCTACCTGCTGCTGAAGGGCGAGCTGCCGAACGCGAAGCAGAAGAAAGAATTCGTCGACACCGTCAAGCAGCACACGATGGTGCACGAGCAGATGCAGTTCTTCTTCCGCGGCTTCCGTCGCGATGCGCACCCTATGGCGATTCTGGTCGCCGCGGTTGGTGCACTGTCGGCGTTCTATCACGACTCGCTCGACATCAACAATCCGCGTCACCGCGAAGTGTCGCAGATCCGCATGATCGCCAAGCTGCCGACGCTCGTCGCGATGGCGTACAAGTACAGCATCGGCCAGCCGTTCGTGTATCCGAAGAACGACCTGTCGTACAGCGCGAACTTCATGCGCATGATGTTCTCGACGCCTGCTGAAGAGTACAAGGTCAACGACGTGCTGGTGCGCGCGCTCGACCGCATCCTGATCCTGCACGCGGACCACGAACAGAACGCTTCGACCTCGACCGTGCGTCTGGCCGGCTCGTCGGGCGCCAATCCGTTCGCGTGTATCGCCGCGGGTATCGCCTGTCTTTGGGGTCCGGCGCACGGCGGGGCGAACGAAGCCGCGCTGAACATGCTGGAAGAAATCGGCTCGGTCGACAACATTCCTGAGTTCATCAGACAGGTGAAGGACAAGAACTCGGGCGTGAAGCTGATGGGCTTCGGTCACCGTGTGTACAAGAACTACGATCCGCGTGCGAAGCTGATGCGCGAAACGTGCCACGAAGTGCTCGAAGAACTGGGCCTGCACGACGACCCGCTGTTCAAGCTGGCGATGGCGCTCGAAAAGATCGCGCTGGAAGACGAATACTTCGTGTCGCGCAAGCTGTACCCGAACGTCGATTTCTACTCGGGCATCGTGCAGCGCGCGCTGGGCATTCCGACGTCGATGTTCACGTGTATCTTCGCGATGGCACGCACGGTCGGCTGGATTGCGCAGTGGAACGAGATGATTGCCGATCCGGAGCAGAAGATTGGCCGTCCGCGTCAGCTTTTCGTCGGCGAAACGCCGCGTGAAGCAAAGCCGATTGCAAAGCGCGCTTAAACAGTCACCGCACTTCAATCGCGTTTTCGGGCCGCAACAGACGGGCGCTTTTTCCGTGAACAGGGAAAAGCGCCCGTTGTCATCTGTCCGTGGCGCGCGCCCGTGCGGGGCACCGCGGTGGGAAACGCGCCTGCTGGCACACTCGATGCCGCGTTGCCCTGTCCGCTACTCCCGACGCCTGAACGCATCACCATTCACGCTGCGCAGCCGCTCTAAACTCGTGCGATCGCCGAAGACCTTCTACAATCGGTACGAAGCCAACAGGAAGGAGCAAGCTGATGCAGGATCCAGAAGCACTCGGTGGACTGACCCATGCAGGCAAGCCGGACCTGACGGCGCCGGACCCGGACGCCGTATTCATCCCGACTGAAAATCTGAACGTCGCCAGCGCGAACCAGTACGTGCTGAAATCGGGCGACACGTTTATCGTCAACGATCCGCTCGGCGACATCACAGGCCGCGACGATGGCCTGTTCGTCAACGATATGCGCGTGCTGTCCGGCTTGCGGCTCACCTTCGGCGGCCGTGCCCCCTCGCTGCTGTCGGGCAGCGTCAGCAGCGACAACACCGCGTTCACCGCGCACCTGACAAACCGGCCGCTGCCGCCGCTCGGCGGCACGAGCACGCCGGAAGGCGTGATTCACGTGCAACGCATCCGCGTGCTGTCAGGCACGGTGCTCAACGAAGCAATCGAATTGACCAACTACGGCACGAGCGATGCAGTGGTGCCCCTGTCGATCTCGTTTTCGAGCGACTTTCGCGACATGTTCGAGGTGCGCGGTCTGAAACGGCCGAAGCAGGGCACGATCAAGGCGCCGCGCATCGAGAATGGCGAAGTGCTGCTCGAGTACATCGGTCTCGACGACGTCACGCGCGGCGTGCGCCTTGCGTTTTCGCCGACCCCGCCCAAACTGCTCGCGGATCGCGCGGACTATTCGGTGAACCTGCCCGCACAGGCATGCATATCGATCTATCTGTCGGTGGCGGTACAGGTGCAGGGGCGCGATGCGTCGTCGCGCGGCGTCGATGTTTCGCAGCCGACGCATGGCGTGAGTGAATTGCATCTGTCGCAGATCGATACGGTGCGCCCGCGCGTGGGCCGGGCTGCCGTGCGCGCGGCGCTCGTCGATGCTCACCTGGTGATGCGCGAACGCCGCCGGGCAACCGCCCGCGTGCGCTCGAGCAATCCTCTGTTCAATGCGTGGATCGACCGCTCGCTTGCCGACCTCGGTCTGTTGACCACCGATCTCGCCACGGGCCCGTACCCGTATGCAGGCATTCCGTGGTTCTCTACACCGTTTGGCCGCGATGCCGTCATTACGTCGTTGCAGACGTTGTGGTTGCAACCAGGCCTGGCGCGCGGTGTGCTGCGTTTTCTCGCCGAGCATCAGGCGCGCGAGGATTCCGCATTTCGCGATGCCGCACCCGGCAAGATCATGCATGAGATGCGCAAGGGCGAGATGGCCGCCACCGGCGAAGTCCCGTTCGCGCTCTATTACGGCGGCGTGGACACCACACCGCTCTTTATCGTGCTGGCGGGCGCTTACGTCGCGCGCACGGGCGATACGGGGCTCGTCGACGAATTGTGGCCTGCGTTGCAGCGCGCGGCGCAGTGGGTCGCGGGCGTGTGCGACAGGAACCGTCTAGGGCTGCTCGACTATCAGCGCGCCTCCGACGGTGGTCTCGCGAACCAGGGCTGGAAGGACAGTCACGATTCGGTTTTTCACGCGGATGGCCACTTTCCGGACGGGCCGATCGCGCTCGTCGAAGTGCAGGCCTACGCGAGCGCCGCATTCGACACGATGGCGCATTTCGCCACGTTGCGCGACCAGCACGACGACGCCGCGCGTTACGCAAAGCGCGCAACGTCGATTCGCGCGTGCGTCGAAGAGAAATACTGGATGGAAGATTCCGGCTTCTACGGCATCGCGCTCGACGGTCGCGGCGAACTGTGTCGCGTGCTCGCATCGAACGCGGGACATCTGCTGGCGTTCGGGCTGCCTTCGAAGGAGCGTGGCGAGGCGGTCGCGCGCGGGCTCGAATCGACGCTCTTTCACACGGGCTGGGGCGTGCGCACGCTTGCGGCGGGTCAGGCGCGCTTCAATCCGATGGCCTATCACAACGGCTCGGTCTGGCCGCACGACAACGCATTGTGTGCGCGCGGCCTTGCGCGCTACGGCGCAAAGGCGGCGGCCGTGCGCCTGTTGCAGGCGCTGTTCCAGGCGGCCGTCAATTTCGACATGCGGCTGCCCGAACTCTTCTGCGGTTTTCCGCGCCGACGTGGCGAGCCGCCGACTGCGTATCCGGTCGCCTGCCTGCCGCAGGCGTGGGCCGCAGGATCGCCGTTCATGATGCTCGAAGCGTGTCTCGGCCTCACGATCGATGCCGCGAAACGCGAGGTCGTCATCGAACAGCCGATGCTGCCGGAAGGCATCGACTGGCTCGAGGTCGGCGATCTGCGGGTGGGCGATTCGACGGTGTCGATCACGTTCCGGCGTGTGGCGGGCAAGGTGGTCGCGTCGGCGGAGCAGGGCGACGTGAGGGTGATCGCGTTGCTGTAGAAACCTGGGTCGCGTGCGATGCATCGGGTGGTAACATTTGCGGTTAAACCTTGTCGTTCAAGTTGTTGTTTAACCCATCGCCAACCTCGTTCCCGGTACATCGCATGCCCGACAGTTTCGACCAGCTTGCCGCCCTGATCCGGGCGCGCTTCTCCGAACTGAGTCCGCAATTCCAGACGGGGGCGGCATTCCTGCTCGATCACCCGGACGAAGTCGCGGTCTCGTCGATGCGCAAGGTGGCCGAGCGTGCGCTGGTGCAGCCGGCGTCGCTCGTGCGGCTGTCGCAGCAACTCGGCTTTCCCGGCTGGAACGAACTGCGCGATCTGTTCGTCGCCCGGGTGCGTACGCGGCCGGAGCCGCTCACGAGCCGTGCACGTTCGCTCGTCAAGACCAACGCGCGGGACGCGCTGGCGCAGGATCTGCTCGTCGCGCAACAACACAACCTTGAACTGACCGCTGCGCACAACGCACGCGTGACAGTCGAAGCGGCACGTGTGCTGCGCCGCGCGCCGCATGTGCATGTGGCGGGATTCCGCTCATGCTATGCGGTCGCGTTCGGGCTGGTGTACGGCTACCGGCTGTTCCGCTCGTCGGTGTCGCTGTTGACGGGCGAGGCGGGCACGCTGGAGATGCAACTGCGCGGCGTCGATCGCGACAGCGCCACGATCGTCATCAGCTTCGCGCCGTATTCGGTCGAAGCGGTGCGCGTTGCCCAGGCAGCGCTCGAGAAGGGCAGCAAGCTGATCGCGATCACCGACAGCGCCGTTTCCCCAATCGCGCTGAACGCCGACAAGGTGCTGATCTTTTCGCACGAGAGTCCTTCGTTCTTTCCTTCGCTCGTCGCGGCGACGGCGATCGCGGAGTCGCTCGTCGCCCATCTGCTCGCACTCGAAGGTGCGGACGCCGTCGAGCAACTCGAGAAGGTGGAGCGCTCGCTGCATTCCAGAGGCGCCTACGTGATCTGATCCCTGTCCGGTCCCGCAGGCGGATCGCGTCTCTTCCTGCTGCTTCCGTTTTGACAACATATGTTGCGGTAATATATAAGTGTGCATCGCGTGTTGATGGCGCGTCGGAGCCACGTCGATCGCACCGCGATGCGCGTTGAACCGTTACGAGGACCCTGGCAGTGACCGATCGTTTACCTCCCTTCGACCCGTCGCAAGCGACGCCCGAACAGAAAGCCGTCCTCGACGAGATCCTGTCGGGGCCGCGCGGCAATCTGAACGGGCCTTTCCTCGGCTGGATTCACAGCCCGGAACTCGCGCAGCACGCGCAGCGGCTGGGTGCGTTCTGCCGCTATGAGACGGGCTTGCCGCTGCGTCTTTCGGAACTGGCGATCCTCGTGACCGCTCAGCGCTGGCAGGCTCAGGCAGAGTGGTACATCCATTACCCGATCGCGCTGAAGGCCGGCGTGCCGGAAGCGGTGGCTGAAGCCATCCGCCAGGGCCAGCGGCCGTCTCTAGCCGATGCCGACGATGCATTGATTTTTGATTTCGCCAGCGAGCTGTACGACGCGAAACGTGTGTCGGACGCGACGTATGCAAAAACGGTCGCGCGCTTTGGGCATGAAGTGACGATGAATCTCGTCGCGCTGCTCGGTTATTACGCGCTCGTTGCGATGACGCTGAACGTGTTCGGCATGCGAGCGGAAGGGCAGGAGACGCTGCCGTTTGCGGAGTAGCGACAGGTACCTGCTTCAAGGTGCCTGCACGCGCCTCGCGCGTGAGGTAGAGAGCAGGCGGCGAGGCAGGCGGGCGTTATCGGCCGCCTTCCACGAGCCGTTTTGCTGCAGCGAGTTCCGTATGTTCAAATGCCGGCTCGAACTCGGCGACTTCGCGCGCCGTCATGCCCACGTGCGGCGTGCGCGCATCATCACGCCAGTTCAATACTGCGCGGTACACAGACGCCAGTACGTCGAGCGCTTGCGGACGCGTCAAATGAAAATGCCGGGCAGCGCCGAGCGCTTCTTCGATGGAGCCGCTCGGCCCTGAATCTTCGGTCAGCCACGTCTTGAGTTCCCGATCCTTGTCGGGCATCGGATTGATATCGAACGCCGGGGCAAGGCGCCACTGGCCGTGGCCGACGTGGAGGAAGCCATGATTTTGCAGATGATCGTCGACATTGGTGATCAGCATGCTGAACACGATGCGACGCCATAGCTCGGCAAGATCGCGCCGGGGGGCATCGCTCACGACCAGAATGCGCTCCGCGATCTCGGTGTAGGCGTGGTCTTCCTCGCGCGACGCCTGCAGCATGGATGCCGCCGACAGGTACGGAATTCGCCCGCCATCGTGGCGGTCGAAGCGGCGCACGAGCGCAACCGGGATTCCGTCGGATAGCACGATGCGCGCATCGGAGGCCTCTATGCCGGCCTTGCGTGCGAGGCGTAGCGCCAGCACTTCTGCACGCGTGACGGCGCGTTCATCGCTGATGCTGGGGAATTTGCCTATCGCGAGGTGGCCATCGTCGTCGACGATCGTGCATTTGGGGCGCATGCCGCCGAGTGATGTGCCGCGGCCACGCAGATAGCGCAGGTCAGCCTCGGTTTCCGTGCCGCGTTCGATCGCCTGGGACGCCCCCAGCAATTGCGACAACTCGAGCAGGGGAGGCGCGCGACGACCGCCGTCTTCCATCGTGCGCAGGAATCCGCCGTGGTCGTCTGTGAAACGGATCGCGCCGATACGACTTTCGTCGTCCACACCCAGAAGATAGTCCATCTCCGTAAGCGCACCGCCGACGAACGATTCGCCTTGGTCGAGTGCCAGCTTGCGCCGCTTCGCATGGTCGCGTGCAATGACGCGGCAACCCCAGCCATCGGGCTCGGTATCCGCAAAGGCGAAGTGAAACACCGAATCGCTTCTGGTCGGCGCCTTGCGGAACTGGCGTTCCGTCGTCAACGCGAGATCGGGAGAGATGTTGAAGCTGCTTTTGTTTTGCAGCCAGCCAGGCGCGTAGGCGAATGCCGAACTCTCGCGAGCCCCTTGTTTCGCGTAGGCCAACTGACCGAGTGGCAGCGCAGATGCCCCTAGCGCCACGCGCACGACACGCTCGACGGGCGGCGCCATCAGATTACCCCGGCTGGCGAGGTATCTTTCCGGCGGCGAATCCGTTTGGGGACGGCCAGATCCATCAGGCCCAGGCCGACGTCGTCCCTGGCCGTGTCCAGCAGGTTCGCAAGGCGGTCGAGTTCGTTCAGAACGAAGATCGCCGTTGCAATGGTTCCGACTGCCACCGTCGGGTCGCCTTTTTCCAGTCGCTGCAAGGTCTTGAGCGACACATTAAGCCGCTCAGCCATCGACTGGGTGGAAATGTGCCGGCGGCGACGCGCCAACGAGATATCGTGCCCGAGCTTCTCGAGGCCCCGGCGAACGGGGAGCGGCAGCCGCTCGCTGATGGAGGTCTTAAATGACTCGTTTGGTGCGTTTTCGGGTTTCATGTGACCGATTATAGATCACGAAACGCGGTGATGCCAACGCGGTCCATTTTATGAACGCATATGTGACCTTTCACAGATATAAAAGGTCTTATGTGACCGATAATACCTGCTTCTGGCGGCTAAACCAACGCCCTGAGCGCCCGAAAGTCATATGAAAAACGCCCCGACTGGCGCTGCCAGCCGGGGCGTTTCTCGTTAGTCTGCTGCTTCGCTGCCTGAACCTACGCCTGAACTTACTGCCCGCGATAGGTCGAGAAGATCCGGTTTTCGATCGTCGGGCGGGCACCCGCTTGCGACGTCCCGGTGTTCACGCCGCCGACTGCTTCGCCTTGCTGCGGCGTAACCGAGTCCGGGGTTGAGGTTTGTGCCGCGTACAGCTTCGGGTAATTCGTGTCGTTCTGGTTAAGCAGGCCGGCCTTTTGTGCTTCGACAACCTCGGCGCGAACCTGGGCGCGGGTCACCGGACCATTCGATTGCTGCGCGAACGAGACAGCCGGAATAGCGAGAACCGACGCAATGAGTGCTGCGGAAAGAACTGACTTCATGACAACCTCCGAGGTTTGATTATTGGTTCTTTTCGGCTTAATCGCCTTGCCTGAACCGTTGAATCAAGTTTATTCCTCGTCTCATGGGCGATAAATCACGATTTCAGATATGAATTATTGCGAATCTTGAGAAAATAGATGGTGGGTTGGAAAGCGTGGCCTGCGAGGCGGAATATGCAACGGCATCTGCCCTGGCCTTTCACCTCACCTTCACTGCGCTGACACTGCGAACGGCCTATGATGAAAGCCGGTCCACGCCCGCGCCTGTCGCGACGCGCGGCGCACGTGACGCATGCCGAACCGCAAATCTCTCGGGCGAGACCGTTGCGCCCGGCATGAAGGTGGGATCACGGCTGCGCAGACGGGCACAACAGGAGAAGACGATGAAGCGTAAGGCATCAGCAGTCTGGCAAGGCGGCCTGCAGGACGGCAAAGGCTCGATCTCCACCGATAGCGGCGTACTCAAGGACACCCAGTATTCGTTTGCAACGCGCTTCGAAAGCGGCATCGGCACGAACCCTGAAGAACTGATCGCAGCGGCGCACGCGGGCTGCTTCTCCATGGCGCTGTCGGCCGAACTGGGCAAGGCCGGCATCAAGCCCGAACGCATCGGCACGACCGCGACTGTCACGCTCGACAAGGCCGATGGCGGCTTCGCGATTACGGCGGTCCATCTCGACGTGAACGTCAAGATTCCAGGCGGCGACAAGGACGCATTCGACAAGGCCACTGCCGACGCCAAAGCGGGATGCCCGGTATCGAAGGTACTGAACGCCACCATCACGATGGAAGCGAAGCTCGAAACCTGAGCGCGGCCAGTCGTACCTGTCAGGTCAACTGTTCGCGAAAGCGTCGCAGACGTGGGGCAGCTCTTTTGCCTCACGTCAAAAAGCGGGCTTGAATTCTTGAACGGATAGTCATAATATCGTTCGATGGACAAGCCCGCTGCTTCGAAAAAATCCACCGCTGCCTGCGCCCGCGGCCGCCCTCGCGAGTTCGATACGGAAACCGTGCTGGCGAATGCGAGCGAGGTGTTCTGGAATTACGGCTATCACGCCACCTCGATCGATGACCTCTGCAAGGCCACCGGCGTGCTGCGCGGCAGCCTGTACGGTGTATTCGGCGACAAGCACGGCATCATGCTGGCGGCGCTGGATCATTACGCAGATGGTTCGGTTGCGCGGCTTGTCGAGCGCCTCAATGCCAACGTTCCGCCGGAAGAGGCATTGCGCAACGCACTGATGCATTACGCCCGGGCCGCTTCGGCGCTAAGCGGACAACGTGGCTGCTTCATCACGAACGCCACCCTCGAAATGCTGCCTGACGATGAGGTGCTACGTGCGCGCATCGAATCGATCCAGCGTCGTACAGCCACGTTGCTGGCAGCCGCGGTAATCCGCGGGCAGGCCAGTGGTGTATTCAGTTCCAGTCTCGATGAAAAAGCCGTCGGCGATTTTCTGCTGTGTATCACACAAGGCTTGCGTGTGCTCGGCAAGGTGCCGCGCGACGAAGCTCAGTTGACCGCCATCGTCGATCTGGCGATGCGTGCGTTGGTCTGAAATTTTTTTGGATAATTTTTGAACGATCAGTCATGAATAGTGAATGCCTGAAGTCCGCCGGAGCCGGTATGACAGTGCCTGCAATCAGCCGGTCCGTGGCAGGCGCGCCGCCTGCCGCGTCTCCCCAGCGTTTCGAGCGGCAGGGGCTCGCGCTGGCCGTGCTCTTCATCGGCGCGTTTCTGGCGCCGCTCGATTACTTCATCGTCAACCTGGCGCTGCCGTCTATTCACGCCGGCCTTGGCGCCACCGACGCGCAGCTGCAACTGATCGTCTCGGCCTACGCGTCGGCCTACGCGGTTCTGCTGATTACGGGCGGCCGGCTTGGCGACCTGTTCGGCCGTAAGCGGATATTCATGGCCGGCATGGCGGGGTTTGTGATCGCGTCGGCGTTGTGCGGCTTCGCAACGAGCGGCCACGCGCTTGTGCTGTCGCGAATCGTGCAGGGGATCGCGGCGGCCGTGATGGCGCCACAGGTGCTCGCCACGATCCGGGCCGTCGTTCCGGCGCACCAGCAGACCAAGGTGATGAGCTTCTACGGCTTTGTCTTCGGACTCTCGTCGATCGCGGGCCAGCTCGGCGGCGGCGCGCTGATCACTTACCATCCGTTCGGCCTCGATTGGCGAATCATCTTTCTGATCAACATTCCGGTCGGGCTGGTTGCGTTCTTCGGAACGTGGAAGTTCGTGCCGGAAAGTCAGCCGGCCGTTCGCACGGGTGTCGACCTGAAGGGGGTTGCGCTCCTGTCGCTGCTGCTCTTGCTGATCATCTATCCGATGACCCACGGGCGGGAAGCTGGCTGGCCTGCATGGACGTTCATGATGTTCGCGCTCAGCCTGCCCGTGCTGGCGTTATTCATCGCGACGGAACGCGGAATCGAGCGCACAGACGGCCATCCGCTCGTCGATCTCCGGTTGTTCCGCAACCCGGCTTTTGCGATCGGCCTGGTGCTCGCGTTCCTGTTCTATTGTGAAAGCGCGTTCTTTCTGACCTACGGTATCTATCTGCAAACCGGCCTGCACTGGACGCCGCTCGAGTCGGGTATCGCCATCATGCCGTTCGCAGCGGGTTTCATCGTCGGTCCGTTGCTGTCGCCGGTTGTGGTGCGGCATATCGGTGCCCACATCCTGACGCTCGGGTTCTCGATGCTGGCGGTCGGTTTTTCCGTGACGACGTGGGCCGCAGGCCAGAGTGCCTTGCCCGATCTGATCTTTTACGCGAGCCTCGTGTGCGCGGGCATCGGACACGGTCTCGTGCTGCCTTCGCTCATGCGCATCGTGCTCGCTGAAGTCGTGCCGGAGAAGGCCGGGTTGGCGTCGGGCGTCGTTTCGTCGACGCTGCAGATAGGCGCCGCGTTCGGTACGGCCGCGATCAGCGGCGCGTTCTTCGGTGTTCTGGGGCAGCGCGCGACGCCAGAGGCATACGCCCAGGCCTTCCAGTTCTGTATCGGCATCACCGCGGCGTTGCTGGTCGCTTGCATTGGTTTGAGCGTGGTGCTGGTGAGGCATCAACGTGCTGCATTGCAGCGAGCCCAATCCGATCGCTGACGGACGTGTTGCAGTATCCCTCCGCGGATACTGCAATGCGGAAACGTTTTCAGCGTTTCATCTAATCAAATAATTGCGGTTTGCTGGGATCATTGATGCACCAGGTATTTATGGATGATGAAAAAGGGGGTATCGATTCAGAATAATATCGATTTCAAGGCCGTCTGGTTTCGCATGTCTGACAAATGACAGCAGTATGTTTTACGACTTTGAAAAGTAACCGGGTGGTTTGTTTTTATTCTGAGGGTGATGGCCCGGTGGTCCGTGCGGCGGTGCGTCAGAGGTTTTGGGCGCGGCGGAGGGCTAATCCACGCAGCAATAAAACCGTATCTTTAAAAATCACTTGCTTCGAATAAATTCAATTGTTAATCTTGACTCGTCTTTTAAATCGCTCGCCTATCCGGTGGTCGTGAGTCCGGTGATAAACAGGTTTGCGGACGAAATGTGGGTTATCCCACGCAATCGGTCGCTTCCTGGTTTTCATCATCGGCATTCACCGGTTTTCTGGCCGGGCGTTTCCGACCTCGCTGTCAACTGTGCTGTTAGCCCATTTTTGGGGCTGACTGATAGTCTGTCTTGCCGCGCGGTTGTTGCCATAACGGCGCAAGCCGCGGCCAGGGACAGCAGGGGGCGCAATGATGTTTTCGTACCGGGGATCCCATGCTGACCGCTACCATCGACACATCTGATACGCCGCAAACCGCGTCATTCAGCGTCGGCGACGTGGTGACGCTGACGTCAGGCGGCCCACGCATGACGGTGACGCACGTCGGTCCCGTCGCGTTGGTCGAAGGCGACTGGCTCGTATGCCAGTGGTTCGACGATCATGGCGAACTGCGCCAGGAACTGTTCGAGCCACACAGGGTGCGGCTCGAGCCGCGCTCCATTCCGGCGGGCTCGGTGCAGTTGCAGAAATTCGCGCGCTTCGGATATTCCGGACGCGTCTGACACCAGCCTTCACACTCCGCTCCAGTTGCGCTACGCGGCTGCATTGACGCAGCCGCGGTCAATCCGCGCCTTAAATGCGGCCGCTGCGATGGCACGCGGCACACAAGCTCCTGCAATCGCAGACTAACGACGCGCCTCAGTCGCCATCCGCACGGCGAGGCCGGCGAGCACGGTGCCCATCAGCCAGCGCTGGATGACGATCCATGTCGGGCGCCTGGCAAGGAATGTGGCGATCGACCCTGCCGTCACCGCAACGATCGAATTGATCGTCAGGCTCAGCGCGACCTGCACGACCCCAAGCGTCAGCGATTGACTGAGCACATTGCCGTGCTGCGGATCGATGAATTGCGGCAGCAGCGACAGATACAGCACCGCGATCTTCGGATTCAGCAGGTTGGTGACGAAGCCCATCGTAAACAACTTGCGCGGGCTGTCGGCGGGCAGGTCGCGCACCTGGAACGGCGAGCGGCCGCCCGGCTTCACGGCCTGCCATGCAAGCCAGAGCAGATACAATGCGCCGCCAAAGCGCAACGTGTCATAAGCGAAGGGCACCGTCAGCAGCAGCGCCGTGATTCCGAACGCTGCGGACAGCATGTAGAACACGAAGCCCAGCGCGACCCCGCCAAGCGAAATCAGGCCGGCGGTGCGCCCCTGGCAGATCGAGCGGGAAATCAGATAGATCATGTTCGGGCCTGGCGTGAGCGCCATCCCGAGCGCGACGAGTGCGAAGGTCAGCAGACTGGAAGTGTGCGGCATTGCATGGCTCCGTAGAGATTGAAGCAGGTCGATCAGGCAATGCCCAGGCGCGCGGCGGAACGCGAGCGGACTCGCGGTCCACGTTCCCCGATGGTGTCTCCATCTTCAGCGCCAGTTACGCGGACCGGATGATTATATCCACGCCGCAGGAAGACGCGTACCCGGCGTGCATGTCAGCGGCGCAGCGGCCGGAAGAAGCGGCGGATTTCTTCGGCGAGCAAAGCCGGTTGTTCCATCGCGGCAAAGTGGCCGCCGCGCGGCATGTCGGCCCATTGCGCGACGTCGAACACGCGTTCGATCCACGACCGCGGCGGCCGGCTGATCTCCTTCGGAAAACGTGCAAAGCCAAGCGGCGGGCGCACGCGCTGGCCGGCTGCAAAACGCAGCGGCTGCTGACGCATCTCCCAATAGAAGCGCATCGACGAACCGATGGTTTGCGTATGCCAGTAGAGCGACAGGTTCGTCAACAGTTCGTCCTTCGAGAACATGCTCTCGACGTCGCCATTGCAATCGCTCCACGCACGGAATTTTTCGACGAGCCACGCGGCGAGACCGGCAGGCGAATCGTTCAGCGCCGTGGCGAGCGTTTGCGGTTTTGTGCTGTGCACGTGCGCGTAACCGCCTTCGAGCGCGGCCCAGGCCGCTTTCGCGTCAAGGAATTCCTGCTCCTTTGGCGACACGGGCGGATCGCCCGTGGTGAGTGGCGGCTCGTACGAACCCGGCAGAAAATTCAGGTGCAGGCCGTCAACATGCTGCGGATGCCGGTACGCAAGGGCGATCGAAACCGCTGCGCCGAGATCGCCGCCTTGCGCGCCGAAATGCTCGTATCCGAGCCCACGCATCAATTCGACCCATAGGTCCGCGGTCGCGAAGGCAGAGATGCCGGACTTCACGGGGCGCTCCGTAAAACCGAAGCCAGGCAGCGAGGGCACAACGACATCGAACGCATCGGCCGGGTCCGCGCCGGCTGACGCCGGATCGCACAGATGAGGCAGCAGGTCCAGGAATTCGATGAACGACCCGGGCCAGCCGTGCGTGATGATGAGCGGGTAGGGCCGCGGCCCGACGCCATGGCGATGCATGAAGTGCACGTTCAGCCCGCCGACCCGCGCCATGAATTGCGGCTCGCGGTTCAGCCGTCGCTCGGCGGTGCGCCAGTCGTAACTCGTCGCCCAGTAGTCGGCCAGCTCGCGAACATAGGCAGGATCGACACCGAGCGCCCAGGGTGCGCCGTCATAGTGATCGGGCCAGCGCGTGTGCTTCAGACGCGCGCTGAGCGCGACGAGCTGTGTGTCCGGTACGGCGATCTCGAAGGGCGTCACCTGCATCGCACGTTTCTCCTGTCAGGTTGCATGATTCATCTCCTGGATTCTTCGCTCCCTTCGCGCGCTGCATTGCGCGTGGCGCGCGCCCGCACGCGTGCGACAAGCTGCGTCGAGAATACGCGAAGCACGACGTTGCGGCGGTTCGCGACGACTTCGCCTGCAACGTTCGCGCTCGGATTGGGCTGCAGCGCCCAGAACAACGCGAGCAGCCAGCCGAATACCGTCCAGCCGAGGCAGGCGTTGAAGAGCGCGATAACCAGCAGGTCGTGGCGCTTGCGCCGGTCCGCGAGGATCGACGGCAGGAAGTAGAGCGCGAGCGCGACCGCCGCCGCGATGACCTGAACCACGATGTTGCCACCCATGAGAGGCTCCCGATGGCGTAGTGCGTATCGTCAGATTGTCGCTCGAATGAAACAATCGCGCAGCTTCCCGTTTGACGCCAGTCGGCCATCCGGCCAGTGCCCGGCGTTCGTGAACGGGTCTATCATTGTCGTTTTGAACGTAACGGACCGCCACCATGATCTCTGACGACACCGCCCAGCACGCTCAACAGGTCAATCACGATGCGCTTCGTGAATTCGTCGACCGCAAGTGGAACGACGAGATCGTACCGGCGCTCACTGACTATATCGCGGTGCCCGCGAAGAGCCCCGCTTTCGATCCCGACTGGGCGGAGCACGGTTTCATCGAGCGCGTGGTAACCGACGCGGCGCAATGGGCCGAGCAACAACCCGTGCGCGGTCTGAAACTTGAAATCGTTCGCCTCCCGGGCCGCACGCCGGTGATTTTCTTTGAAACGCCGGCAACGCGTTCAAACAGCACCGAGACGATCGTGCTGTATGGCCACCTCGACAAGCAGCCGGAATTTGCAGGCTGGCGCAACGACCTCGGGCCGTGGACGCCGAAGTTCGAAGACGGCAAGCTCTACGGCCGCGGCGGCGCGGACGATGGCTACGCAATCTACGCGAGCCTCACCGCGCTGGCGGCGCTCGACGCACAGGGCATCGAACGCCCGCGCTGCGTCGGCATCATCGAAACCTGCGAGGAGTCCGGCAGCTACGATCTGCTGCCCTATGTCGACGCGTTACGTGACCGCCTCGGCAAGGTCGGACTGGTGGTCTGCCTCGATTCGGGCGCCGGAAACTATGATCAGCTCTGGCTCACCACGTCGTTGCGCGGCCTCGTCGCGGGCGACCTCGAAGTGCAGGTGCTCGACGAAGGCATTCACTCGGGCGGATACGGTGGCATTGCGCCGTCGAGCTTCCGCATCATGCGGCATCTGTTCGAGCGGCTCGAGGATGCCTCGACAGGCAATCTGCTGCCGAAGGGTTTTCATTGCCCGATTCCGCCGAACCGCCTGCTCGAAGCCGAGGCCACAGCCCACATCATGGGCGACGACGTATGGAAAAAATTGCCGTGGGCGTGCGGCCAGGATGGCCGTCAGGTATTGCCCACGACAATAGATCCGCAAGAGGCGCTGCTGAATTCGACATGGCGTCCGTCGCTGTCTGTCACGGGTGCATCGGGTCTGCCTTCGCTTGCCGATGCGGGCAACGTGCTACGCCCGCGCACCGCGTTCAAGCTTTCGCTGCGGCTGCCGCCGCTGATCGACGCCGTGAAGGCTGTCGCCGAACTGAAGGCGCTGCTCGAATTCGATCCGCCGTACAACGCGAAGGTGACGTTCAAGCCGGATCAGGGCGCGGCAACCGGCTGGAGCGCGCCCGACCTTGCCCCGTGGCTTGCGTCGGCGCTCAACGGCGCGTCGCAGCAACATTACGGCGCGGACTGTGCGTACATGGGGCAGGGCGGCACGATCCCCCTGATGAACGTGTTGCAGGAGGGTTTCCCGAGTTCGCAGTTCATGGTGTGCGGCGTGCTCGGGCCGAAGTCGAACGCGCATGGGCCGAATGAATTCCTCCACGTTCCATACGCGAAGAAACTCACTGCGACCGTCGCGGAAGTCATTGCCGCCGCGCCCTGAGCGACGACGCATGACGTCAGGTCCAGACGAACCTCGCGCATTACGCATCCCACTTCTCTTTTTTGCGAGTAAAGCCGACGCATGAACGACCAGCACGCTACCCAGTCAATGTCGCTCCGCATCGCGGCCGATCAACTTCACGCCTTCGTGCGGGCGATCTGGGAACAGGCGGGTAGCGCGCCGCGCGAAGCGGAACTGGTCGCCGATCACCTCGTTGCGTCAAATCTGACCGGGCACGACTCGCATGGCGTGGGGATGATCCCGCGCTATGTCGCATCGCTGCGCGAAGGCGAACTGCAACTGAACCGGCATGCGGATGTGGTGCGGGATGCGGGCGCCGTGCTGACCATTGAAGGCGGCAAAGGCTTCGGTCAGGTTGTAGCCTTCGAGGCGATGGAACTCGGCATCGAGCGCGCAAGGAAGCTGGGCCTGTGCGCGGTCGGACTGCGCGGTGCGCATCACATTGGGCGCATCGGACACTGGGCTGAGCAATGCGCGAAGGAAGGGCTAGTGTCCTTCCATTTTGTCAACGTGGCGGGCGATCCATTGGTCGCTCCGTTTGGCGGCGCTGACCGGCGCATCGGCACCAATCCGTTTTGCGCGGCGTTTCCCCGCACCGGCAAGCCGCCGCTCGTGCTCGATTTCGCGACGAGTGCGATCGCCTACGGCAAGGCGCGTGTCGCCTATAACCAGGGCAAGCACACGCCGGCTGGAGCACTGATCGACCACGAAGGGCGTCCGAGTATCGAACCGAAGGTGATGATGGAGGAGCCCTTCGGCTCACTGATGCCAATGGGCGGCCACAAGGGCTTCGGGCTCGCGGCGATGTGCGAGATATTCGGTGGCGCGCTGTCTGGCGGCTATACGACACATTCCGGCTCGCTTCAGAAGACCAGCGCGATCATCAACTGCATGCTGTCGGTGATCCTCGATCCCAAGGCGCTCGATGCGCCCAACGCCGAGGCCGAAGCGGACGCGTTCGTCGAATGGGTCAAGGCGTCGCCGCTTGCGGCTGGCACCGATCACATCTACGCGCCAGGTGAACCGGAACTGACGATGCGGGCTGAACGCGGCGAGAAGGGCGTGCCGGTTGATCTTGCGACGTGGCAGCAGATCCTCGACGCCGCGCGCGATTCCGGCATGCCGGCGGGTGACCTCGAAGCGTGGTCCCGGAAGGCGCGGTCGAGTCATGGCGTGAGCTGAACGTTGTTGAAGGACGGGTTTTTCAGCCGCGTGCGGCTCGCTGCGCGAGACCGCTCGAATCGTTGTTTAAATAGCCCGGTCTGCCGCAATTGAGCGAGGCTTTTGCGCCCCGTGATGTGCCGTTTGTGTTGTCGCTTTAATTTAGGTAAACGAATCAATTGACGGATCATGTTTTCGGGCTGAACATGGTCAACTGTTACGCATTTGCCGCGCCTCATGCACGGTTTTTTTATTGCGTGATGCCTTGATCTGGTGGCGCCGACTCCAGTGTGGGGTCGTTCGAACCGTAGGGCTAGAAATCGTCAAAGTCGGCCGACGACTGACGTTGTCTTCAGGATCATGAGCACGCATGGTTCTGTGCGGACATGTCCCATTGCAGATAGAGATCGGCAATTTTTGCTCGATATGCTCCATGATCAAAAATCACACTCGGCGCTTCGATTGCGGACACACCAGAGCAAAAACGGGGCGAATCCCTTATGCAAATCGAATAAAAAGTAATCGCTGGTGTGAAGCAAGCCAGCCCCGCCGCCTTCCAGAGTAAACCCACAATTCGTTCCTTGAGCGGCCCCCCAGCGCCGCAACCCACGCATCCGACCCACTGCCCCGGTTCGCAATCGTTTGCGCGCCTCGCACCCGGCCACCAACCGCAAATACGCATACACCTTCAAGAGCAAAACGCATATGGAGATTTGCACTCTTCTGTTGCCAAACGCGCCCCACGGAATTCAGGTCTGTTTTAGGCTCGTATTGCTTTACCTGTGTTTAAAAAACTTGATAAGGACCGAAAATGAATCTCCGTAACCATCACGCCTGCCGTCCCTTTCTCGAGGCTGGCAATCTGTCACAAATTTCCGCTTACTATGAAGAAGGCCGCAATGTCATGTGGATGATGTTGCGTGCGCAGCCGCGGCCATGTTTCAACATCGAGGTGGTCCATGACATCCTTGCGCTCGCGCGCTCGGCACGCGAGTCCGGTTTGCCGATCGACTTCTGGGTGACGGGTTCGCTGATTCCGACGATGTACAACGTTGGCGGCGATCTCGACTTCTTCGCTGATGCTATCCGCACGGGCAAGCGTGAAGAACTGATGTCGTATGCACGTTCATGCGTCGATTGCGTGCATGCCGCGGCGCGTGGTTTCGATACCGGCGCGATCTCGATCGCGATGGTCGAGGGCACGGCACTGGGCGGCGGCTTTGAAGCAGCGCTTGCGCACCATTTTCTGCTGGCGCAGAACGATGCGCGCATGGGCTTTCCTGAAATCGCGTTCAATCTGTTCCCGGGCATGGGCGGTTATTCGCTGGTCGCGCGCAAGGGGGGCATGCGACTTGCCGAGGAACTGATCGGGGGCGGCGAATCGCATACGGCGGAATGGCACGAATCGAGGGGGCTCGTCGATCAGCTGTTCGAACCGGGCGACGCGTACATCGCGACGCGCACCTTCATCGACACGCTGCGTCCGAAGCTGAACGGCATCCGGGCGATGGTGCGTGCGCGTCAGCGCGTGCTGCAACTGTCGCGCGCCGAGTTGATGGAGATCACGGAAGACTGGGTCGAGTCGGCCTTCACGATCGAGGAAAAAGATCTCGCCTATATGGAGCGCCTCGTGATGCTGCAGAACCGGCGCTCGTCCAATCTGCGCGCGAGCCCGGCGCCGAGTGCGAATGTTGCCTGATGGAATGGTAGTGGAAGTAGCGTGAAAAACAGCAATTGCGGAAGATCAGGCAATCAGTCTGATCTTCTGCCGGTCGCGCAGCCACTGCTCGAATTGCGCAGCGGGCATGGGCCGGCCATACAGGTAGCCTTGCACATAGTCCACTCCGAGTCCTTTCATGAAGAGCTCTTCGGTTTCGTTCTCGATGCCTTCGGCGACCACCTTGAAATCCAGTTCCTGCGCGACCGCGACCATCGAACGCACGAGCGCCTGCGCCTTCACGTCCGCGTTGATCGAGCGCACGAAGCTGCGATCCAGCTTGATCACATCGAGCGGAATCCGGCCGAGCTGCGAGAGTGACGAGTAGCCGGTGCCGAAGTCGTCAAGGTGCACCTGGGCGCCGAGTTCGCGGAACTGCGTGATGAGGTCGATGGCGGCGGCTTCGTCTTCGATCAGGCAGCTTTCGGTCAGCTCCAGATCGATCAGGCAGGTGTCGAGATTCGCACGCTGCAGCGCCTCCGTGAAATGCCGGACGACTGCCGTGTCGACCAGCTGGCGAGCCGAAACGTTAATGGCGATGCGCAGATCGAGCCCTTGCCGCTGCCATTCGGCGGCCTGCAACGCGGCAGTCTGCATGACCCAGCGGCCGAGCGGCCCGATCAGTCCCGACTCTTCCGCGTAACCGATGAATTCGGTTGGCAGGATCTGGCCGCGCTCCGGCGAGTTCCAGCGCACCAGCGCCTCGACACCCTCTACGGCGCCGGTGGCGAGCGCAAGCTTCGGCTGGTAGTGGAGCGTAAACTGGCCTTCGTCGAGCCCGCGCCGCAGGTTGGTGTCGAGCCACATGTACTCGGCGACCTTGCGGTCCATCTCGGGCGAGAACACGCGGCAGGTGCGCTTGCCTTCGTCCTTCGCGACGTACATCGCGGTGTCGGCGGAGCGGATCACCGATTCGAGGCTGTCACCGTGCTCGGGGTACAGCGAAATACCGATCGAGCAGCCGGTATAGACCTCGACCAGACCAAGGCTGAACGGTCTGCGCAGGCGCTCGAGAATGCGCGCGGCGGTGGCTTCGAGCAACTCGCGCGTCGCACCGGTCATGAGGACGATGAATTCGTCGCCGCCGAGGCGCGCAATGGTCTGGCTTTCGCCGAGACAGCCGTGGATCGCAGCGGACACATCCTTGATCAGCCGGTCACCGAACACGTGGCCGTAGTGGTCGTTGACCTTCTTGAAGTTGTCGAGATCGAGAAACAGGATGCCGACCGAGGTGCCTTCTTCCGCCGCTTCGATCGCCGCGCGGATCTTGTCCTGGATCGCATTGCGGTTCGGCAGGCCGGTGAGCGAATCGGTATTCGCCAGTTCCGACAGGCGCGCCTGCGCACGGCGTTCTTCGGTAATGTCGGTGCCTGAGCAGATCAGAAAGCGCTCGTCGACGCCGCTGCCACTTTTCACGAACTTGTTGCGAAACAGGAACAGGCGTTCGCCGTGAACGGTCTTGACGACCCGTTCGACTTCGTAGGACACGCCGCGATTGAAGAAACCGCTGATGTTGTAGCTCGACGCCGCGCCGTCTTCGGACGACATGAAGAGGGCCCAGACGTTGCGGCCGATCACATCTTCTTCCTTCATGCCGGACAGTTCTTCGGCGAGCCGGTTGAAACGCTGGATCCTCCCGTTCTGGTCGACGATCACGACGAGGGAATTGACCTCCGACACGACCTGCTCGGCAAACGAGAGGCCGTGCACGAGGTCCCGCGCAACGGATTCGGTATCGGCGTAGGCGGAGGCGGTGCCGGCCCATGACCTGCCGTTGAGCTTCTTGCCAACCAGATGCAGGCGCAAAGGTTCGCCAAACAGTTTGATGTCGAGTGTGAGGTGCGACGTAATGCCGGTGAGCCGACGGATCTGCCCGGCCTGCTGGACGGTGAGGGTGATCGCAACGTCGGCCGGGCCTGGCCCCGTGTCTGCGGTCAGTTCGAGCGCGTTGCTGTCGCTCGACAGGCGCCAGCACGGACTGCTCGTGCCGAAGTGCGCATAAAGCGTCTGATGCTGCTGGTCGTCGTTCATGGCGTCCCCCGGGCAGGCTGAGCCGTCAGGCCCGCTATTGACGCAGGCGAGCTGTCGGGCGGCAAACGGTCTTCCGTCGAAGGTTGGCTTCATTGTATCCACGCGGCCAGATTGCGGGCTTCGCTCGAGTTAACGGCTGTCTGCACCGATTCTTTAGTGAGTGTTCATTCTAACGCCTGCGTATTGTAAGCTGACCCGAATGTTGTGTATGCATGGCGCATAATCGGTTGTGCAGGCGGGACAGGCGGCGCGCTGTGAAGCGTGCTCCGCGGGGTCCAGAGCGAGGCGACGGGGTTTTGGCCGCTACCGTGGGTCAGTAGCGCCTCGCCAATCGCACCCGCGCTTGCTCCCTGATATCGGCATCGAGCGTGGCCGGGAAGTCGAACGAACTGGCCACGAGCGTCGCGACCGGCACGCCGTCGCGATACAGCACGCGATTGCCGCTCACTGCCGGCACCTTGTCTCCCGGCAACAGGGTGCCGACAAGGTTCAACGGATCCGTGGCCGACACGCAGACAAACGCGCCGTCGTTCGCATGCCGGCGCACTTCGCGCAGCAGGGGGATCGCCTCGGGCAGGGCGAACTGCTCGCCAGCCAGCCCGTTGACGAAGCGGCCGCCGCGCACAAGCCCGCGCGCCTCCAGCTTTTGCAGCATGCGCAGCAGTTCGCGCCAGGGCGGCAGCCAGTCGGCTTCGCGTTCGAGCAGACGCCAGAATACGACGCCGTATCGGCGCAGCAACGTCATCGCGATGTGTTCGAGCACGTCGGGATCGGTCGGCGGCGGGCGGTGGGTGGAGGAGGCTTCGTCAGCCGAAGCGGTCGGCCGGCGCCGCACCAGCGCCCAGCGTCCCGCATCGTCCATGCCGCCGATCAGCGCACCGGCGCCGCGCGGACGCCGGCTTCCGTAGTACGCGTTGCGCTTTGCCACGGGCTTGAGCAGCGCGCGCAATCCAGCGAAGCTGTCCGAATTCACGAGCCCTGCCGCAACCAGTTCGCCCAGCGCGTTTTCCAGTTCGATCTTGAGCATCCGCGCGTCCGACAGCAGTTCGTCGAAGAACATCGCGCCGTGCGCGGCGAGCACGTCATACACCTGCTGGGCGCGCGCCGAAAGCTCGGGTAATTTCGACTGGTCGATCAACGCGCTCCACATGCCGACATGTCGCCGCGGCAGCAGCACGATCGGCGTGCTGCGAACCGGCGCGCTGGCGGCGCGCGAGCGTTCCGTCAAACGCGTCCACACCACCTTGCCCGAGCGGCACAGTTCATCGAGCGACGTGATCGAATAGTCCTTGAGACGGGCCGGCAGGATGTCTTCTTCCCATGCGCCCGCGGGCGCCTGAAAACCCTCGAGCTGATCGACGACCGCAGCGAGCGCATCGCGTCCTTCGCCGCGCGTGTCGGGCGTCAAATGTTGCCATGCGAACAGGAAGCGCATGAAGTCGTGCCTCTCCACCGGCTCGATCTCGCGACGCAGACGCTTCACCGTATAGCGGTTGATGCGCGCGAGCAGGTGCCGTTCGCACCATTCCTCTTCGGCGGCACCGGGTGTGAAGCGGCCGCGCATCAGATAGCCTTGCGCTTCGAGTTGCATCAAGGCCTGCGTCACCGACGCAACTGGCAACGCCAGCGCGCCTGCGATCTGCGTCACGGGTGACGGGCCGAACCCGGTCATGCGTGCGCGGATTACGTCGACGAGGGCTTCGTCTTCGCTCCACGGTTCCGTAAAGCCTTTCGGCGCGCGCAGGGACGGCTCGACCGGCGCGTCGGGGAAGAGCGCTCGCAGGCAGGTCAGACGCTCGGCCGGCAGCCAGAGCGCGTTGTCGGCGGCCACCTGCATGCGGGTGGCGCGGCCACCTGAAGCCAGCGCTTCCAGCCACGCGGGCCAGCCGACGTTGCGCTGCGCTTCCGCTTCGGTGATGCACGCGAGGCCGGTCAGCGCCTCGTGCATTTCGTCGGCGCCCTGGGCTTGCGGCCACGCTTCGTCGCGCACGCTCGCAATCGCTTCAGGGTCGAGCGCGCCGAGATCGTCGGCGGAAGCGGGATCGGTCCAGCGGCGATTGAGCACGGCCTGGGTGCGACGCTCTTCGAGGGGGGCATCGTCGAGATACGCATACGGCTTCGCGGTCAGGATCTCGGCGGCAAGCGGCGAGGGCGCCGGCAGATCGCGCGCAACCAGCGTCACGTTGCCCTGTTCGATCCGGCGTAGCAGGCGCAGCCAGCCATCGGTGTCCATCGCTTCATGCAGACAGTCGTCGACGGTCTGATCGACGAGCGGGTGATTCGGCAATTCGCGTTCGCCGACGATGTTCTCCAGACACGCCGCCTGGTCCGGAAACACTGCCGCGAGCAGATCGTCGCTGCGCATGCGCTGGATCTGCGGCGCAGTCTTGCGTCCGCCGCTATAGCGCGGCAGCGCGAGCGCGGTCGTGGCATTCCAGCGCCAGCGCACGCCGAAGAGCGGTGCGTCTAGCAGCGCCTGGATCAGAAGGTGTTCAGCCGTATTCGAATGCAGATAGCGCCAGACTTCATCGAGCGCGAAGCTGTGGCTGCCGGTCAGCGACAGGATGATCGCGTCCTCGGTCGCCGCGGCTTGCAACTCGAAATTGAACGTGCGGCAGAAGCGTTTGCGCAGCGCGAGGCCCCATGCACGGTTCAGGCGGCTGCCGAACGGCGCATGAATCACAAGCTGCGTGCCGCCGGATTCGTCGAAGAAGCGCTCCATCACAAGCGTGTCCTGCGTCGGCAGCACGCTCAGCGCGGAACGCGCGCGGGCCAGATACTCGACGATCTGCCGGGCGGCCGGTTCGTCGATGCCGATGTGCTCCATCAGCCAGTCGATCGCGTGTTCGATGTGCGCCGCGAGCATGGCCGGGGCCGTGAGTTCGGCGACTGCGGCGCCGTCGGGTTGACCGCCCGCAAGATCCGCAACGGCCGCAAGCGCCGCAACCCGCCGTCCGGCGAACGCAGGTTCAGAGGCTTGCGTCAGCAACCGGTCGATCTGCGCGCGCAGACGGGCAACACCCATCGACAGTTCGTCACTCCGTCCCGGTGCTTCGCCGAGCCAGAACGGGATGTTCGGCGACTGTCCGTGCGCATCCTCGACGCGCACGCGCCCCGTTTCCACACGCAGGATCCGGTACGACGCATTGCCGAGCTGGAACACATCGCCGGCAAGACTTTCGACTGCGAAATCCTCGTTGACGGTGCCGATGTTGACGCCTTGCGGTTCGAGCACCACCGCGTAATCCGCATTCTCGGGAATCGTGCCGCCCGACGTGACGGCGACCAGCCTGCTGCCGCGCCGTCCGCGCAGCGTCCCTCCCACGACGTCGCGATGCACGTACGCCGCACGCGGCCCGTGGCGGCTCGTATAGCCTTCCGCGAGCATGCGCAGCACGGCGTCGTACTGTTCGCGCGTGAGGTCCGCGTAGGGCGCCGCGTGCCGCACGAGATCGAAGAGCGCAGCCTCGCTCCATTCCTGGCTTGCCACCTCGGCGGTGATCTGCTGCGCGAGCACGTCGAGCGGCGCGCGCGGGATCTCGAGCGTATCGAGTTCGCCGCGCCGCACGCAGTCGAGCAGAGCGGTGCATTCGATCAGGTCATCGCGTGAGGTCGGAAAGAGCCGGCCTTTCGGCATGCCGCCGACCTGGTGCCCGGAACGCCCGACACGCTGCAAGAATGCCGCAATGCCGCGCGGCGAACCCATCTGGCAGACCAGATCGACGTCGCCGATATCGATGCCGAGTTCAAGCGACGCAGTCGCAATCAGCACGCGCAATTCGCCGCGCTTGAGCTTTTGTTCGGCGTCGAAGCGATGTTCCTTCGACATGCTGCCGTGATGCGCGGCCACCGCTTCCTTGCCGAGCCGTTCCGTCAGATGCCGCGACGCGCGTTCGGCCATGCGGCGCGTGTTGACGAAGACGAGTGTCGTCCGATGCAGTGCCACCAGTTCCGCGAGCCGGTCGTAGACGCGGTCCCACACTTCGTTCGGCATCACCGCTTCGAGCGGTACGGGTGGTAATTCGAGCGCGAGATCGCGGGCCCGCACATGGCCTACATCGATGATCGCGCAATCGGCGGGCGCATCGTCGGTGAAGCTGGCGCCGCCGGTCAGAAAGCGCGCGACGGCCGCAATCGGTTTTTGTGTCGCCGACAGGCCGATGCGCGGCAGGCCCCGGCCACACAACGCGTCGAGCCGTTCGAGACTGAGCGACAGATGACTGCCGCGCTTGCTGCCCGCGATCGCGTGGATTTCGTCGACGATCACCGTGCGCGTGGTCGACAGCATGCGTCGACCGGAGTCTGAACCGAGCAGCACGTATAACGATTCCGGCGTCGTGACGAGAATATGCGGCGCGCGCTTGCGCAGCGCGTTGCGCTCCTGCTGCGTGGTGTCGCCGGTGCGCACGGCGGTGCGGATATCGAGCGCGGGCAGGCCGCGTTCGGCGAGTTCGTTCGCGATGCCTTCCAGCGGCGTCTGCAGGTTGATCCGGATGTCGTTGGACAGCGCCTTCAGCGGCGAAACGTAGACGACGAGGGTCTCGTCGGGCAGTGCGCCGTCGTTGGCGAGGCCCTGCTGGACCAGTTCGTCGATGGCCGACAGAAACGCCGTGAGCGTCTTGCCGGAGCCCGTCGGCGCGGCGACGAGCGTGGAGCGGCCGCGGCGGATCTCCGGCCAGGCGGCGGCCTGGGCGTCGGTGGGAGCGGGGAAGGTCTTCAGGAACCAGGCAGCGACGGCCGGATGGAAATCGGCCAGCGCGCCGGCTGCGGGGGAGCCGGAGGTCATGCAACCATAATTTGGGGCGCGACGTGCCATTTCCAGAGGGCGTCTCGACGCCCGTCCGTTCGGTGGTCAAGTGCAAAGTCTCGCAGGTTTTGACGAGGCGTGCCAGGCGTGCGGTTTTCAGTAGCCTTTCACGTTTGCCGTGCGTCTGAAGAATCGCGATGGCTGCAGTATCCTCACAGGCTCACCATCCGCGATGGAGCGCTGACGATGCGATACAACCAGCTTGGCCGTACCGGCGTGTTTGTCTCTGAACTGTGTCTGGGAACGATGACCTTCGGCGGTGGCGAAGGTTTCTGGCGGCAAATCGGCGATCTGCAGCAGGCCGATGCGGAGCGGCTCGTCGGGCGAGCGCTCGATGCCGGCATCAATTTCATCGATACCGCCGACGTTTACTCAGAAGGCCTCTCCGAGCAGATCACGGGCAACGCGCTGAAAAACCTCAAGGTGCCGCGCGACAGCGTCGTCGTCGCGACGAAAGTGTTCGGCGCGACCGGAGATTTTCCGAATGCGCGCGGTGCATCGCGCTATCACATCATCGACGGCGTCAAGGCGAGTCTCAAACGCCTGCAGCTCGATCACGTCGATCTCTACCAGATCCATGGCTTCGATCCCGCCACGCCAATCGAGGAAACTGTCCGCGCGCTCGATACGCTCGTGCAGCACGGCCATGTGCGCTACGTCGGCGTGTCGAACTGGGCCGCCTGGCAGATCGTCAAGGCGCTCGGCATCGCGGAGCGTCTGAGCCTCGCGCGCTTCGAAACGCTGCAGGCGTACTACACGCTGGCCGGCCGCGATCTCGAACGCGAGCTTGTGCCGATGCTGCAAAGCGAAGGGCTCGGTTTGATGGTGTGGAGTCCGCTGGCCGGCGGCCTGTTGAGCGGCAAGTACGGCCGCGAGCAGCTGGGCGAAGCCGGCAGCCGCCGCACCACGTTCGATTTTCCGCCGGTGAACCGCGAGCGCGCTTACGACTGCATCGACGTGATGCGCGGTATCGCGGAAGTGAAAAAGGTGTCGGTGGCGCAGATCGCGCTGGCGTGGCTGTTGCATCAGCGCGCCGTGATGAGCGTGATTGTCGGCGCGAAGAAGCTCGAGCAGCTGGACGATAATATTGCGGCAACCGAGGTCGAGCTGAACGTCGACGAACTGGCCAGGCTCGACGAAGTCAGCCGCCTGCCTTCCGAGTATCCGGGATGGATGCTCGAGCGTCAGGGTGAGCCACGTCGCGAACAGTTGGCACAGACGCGCCACGCGGGCTGAACGGCGCGTCTGTTGACACGTTTAAGGGGGGGCTTGCTGGAGTATCGGCGTGTGGATTGGAACGTTCATGGCGAGGCGCATGGCAATGTTCATCGCCGCGCCAGCCAGAGCGTTTCGATACGGGAGATCACCCAGCAGACAAAGAGCGCGCTGACGGTGCCCAGCGTCACTTCGCCAAGCCGCGTCAATGCGACATCCCACGGCGCCCCGATGCCGGGCACGAGCAACATGATGGTGGCTGTAATGCCGCCCAGACGCGCCGCGCTGCCCACATTGACGCACCAGCAGACAACGATCGCCACCGCGACGGCCGCCACGTAGGCGATCAGATAGCCCCCGCCCAGCATCGCGCCGGCGAACCCGCAGACGCCGCCGACCATCGCGCCGATGAACTGGTCGCGCGACAGGTTCTGGGTATCGGCATAGCTATGCTGCGACACGGCAATCGCGGTGATCGCGGCCCAGAACGCCTGCTCGGGGTGCAGCGCGCGGGCGATCAGATACGCCATCGTGGCGCCGCCGACTGCCTGTAGCGCCATCATCCCGCCTTCGGAGACACGCTCGCTGAGCGGCTGCGCCTTGATCATCTCGATGAGCGAGCGGGCGGCGAGCTTGCGATCGGCGCGGGTCGTTTTGTTGGACTGCGTCATCGTGTCGTTTCTCCGAAGCCATTTCAATGTTCATCGCGAGCGCCAGCGGGACGAGCGGAATGATGACGGTCGGGCTGCCGTGTTTGAGTGTATCAAGGGGTATTGCAGAATCACGACCGCGTCCGCGATCTGCGGGATCAATACGTCGCAGTGAGGTAATCGGGTCCGGGCGGGCAGCGGCATCAGGCTGCTGCCCCCCGCCCGCATCGTGCCATAGAGGCAACCGATGACAAAAGCCATCCGCGTACGCGGATGGCTTTCCTGTTGCGCGGGCCTCGGCCAGAAGCGTCAGCCCTGCATAAGGCAGGCGTGACTAAAAGAGCTTAGTCAGCCGCCACCTTCAGGTGGTTCTTCACGCCCTTGACCCCGGATACGCCATTCACCGCGTCTTCAGCAGCGGTCTTCTGCTCTGCTGACGGCACCGACCCCGTCAGCCACACAATGCCATTGCGCGATTTCACGTGAATGTGGGTCGATTTCACGTCCTTTGCGCCTAGCAACTCGGCCTTGACCTTCGTCGTGAGTGTGCCGTCGTCGATATGCTGGCCCACGGTCTCCGAGGTGGCCGGCGGCGCGGAGGCGCTCGTCTGCGCCGTTGCGTTCAGGGCGAACGCGACACATGCGATGCCGCCGGCGGCCTTGAGGAACTGGATCGATTTCATGGACTTCTCCTTACGGGTGGTTGAAGGGGTAGGCGCAACCCACGTGCCACCGCCCGCGGCAATCTCGTTTTCATCGGCCCGGGCCTTTGACTGGCGAGGGTTTCGGCTGATAACCGGCCTTCACGCGACGGCCCAAAAGACGAAGCAGCTGGGGGCCACTTTTTTTCCGGAGACTTGTAAAAATGGCGGAGAACGGGTGACGCAAAGCTGTCGGGCGGGCATCCAAAGTGCTGTAAAAACAGTGACGTGCGAGAACTGGTACGGGCTTTGCTCTATGTGGCGAAAACCTATCGTGTCTGAACCGGACTCTTTACAGGACCACCCTACAATGCCGCCTTCCATCGAGCTACGCACCCGGCAGTCACTTTTACTCACGCCTCGCCTGCAGCAGTCGGTCCGGCTGCTGCAACTGTCTTCGCTTGAATTCCAGCAGGAACTGCGCACGGCACTCGACACCAATCCGTTCCTCGAATACGACCCGTCGCAAACCGAAGACGTTGCCCTGGCAACGGATAGTTCACCTGCTTCCCAGCAAGCAGGCGACGAAACAGGCATGTCCGCGCCTGCCAGCACGGAAGCGGTTGCCGGGTCGCCTGCGCAGGAAAGTGCGGAAGCGCCGCTGCCCGACGAGATGGGTGGCGATTACGGCGGCGACTCGTTCGAACGCGGCTCGTCGCGTCGCAACGGCGATAGCGGAGGAAGCGATCCCGCCGACTGGGCGCATACGCAGCCGACCCTTCACCAGCAGTTGCATGACGCACTGTGTCTGTATCCGCTGAATCAACGCGACCGGGAGGTGGCGCGCCTCATCATCGAGTCGCTCGATGACGACGGCTATCTGCGCCAGGATCTCGCGGACCTGGTCGACGTCGTCGACGTCGAGCCGCGCCTCACCGAAGAGGAACTGCTGGTGGCGCTGCGGCTCGTGCAGTCGCTGGACCGGCCAGGGCTCGCTGCCCGCTCGCTATCCGAATGTCTGAAGCTGCAACTGGAGGCGATGGACGACACACCGGGTCGTGACGTCGCGCTGCAGGTCGTCGGACATCATCTCAAGCGGCTTGCGCGCCGCGAGCAGGCGGAACTGCAAAAGCAGATCGGCTGCAGCGCGGACGAGCTGCGGATTGCCTGCGCACTCGTGCGCAAGCTGGACCCCAGGCCGGGCAATTTTTACGGCTACGCCGAAGATAGCTATGTCGTGCCGGACGTGATCGTGCACAAGGTGCGTAACAAGTGGGTCGTGACGATCAACCCGGCGGTGATGCCGCGTGCGCGCATCCATCGAAAGTACGCTGAGCTGTTTGCGCAGTCAGCCGGTGCCAGCCGCTCGCCACTCGCGCAGCAATTGCAGGAGGCGCGCTGGCTGATTCGCAACGCACAGCAGCGCTTCGACACGATCCAGCGGGTCGCCGAAAGCATCGTTGCGCATCAGCGGGCCTTCTTCCAGTACGGCGAAATCGCGTTGAAGCCGCTCGTGCTGCGCGATGTGGCGGACGAACTCGGTCTGCATGAATCGACTATTTCGCGTGCGACGGGCAACAAATATATGGCGACGCCGCGCGGTATTTTCGAGTTCAAGCATTTCTTCCCGCGCGAACTCGGTACGGAGAGCGGCGGCACCTGCTCGGCTGCTGCCGTGCGCGCGCTGCTCAAGGAAATGATTGCTGCTGAAAATACGAGCGATCCGCATTCCGACGTCACGCTGGCAAGGATGCTCGCGGATCAGGGTGTGCTGGTCGCGCGCCGCACGGTCGCGAAGTATCGACATCTGATGAAAGTACCGCCTGCGGAATTGCGCCGGCAGATGTAAGGGCGTGCGGTATCGATTGCGGCGGCGCGCTCATGGGCGCCGCCAGCCGGTTGGCTTGACTCGCTGCGCTTACGCTGCTGTCCCTGAAAGCGCAGCGACAATCCGTGCGGCGATTTCACGGAGTTTTTCGGGGTCGGCGGGGACGGCGCCGTGAGGCCTCAACGTCTCGCCTTCGCGCCGGGGGATGATGTGAAAATGAACATGCGGCACCGTTTGCCCCGCCGCGCGCCCGTTGAACTGGGCGATGAGCACACCCGGTGGATTCAGCGCCGCCTTGACCGCCTTCGCGACGAGTTGTGTCGTGCGGATGCACGCCGCGGCGCCGTCTTCGGAGAGGTCGAATATCTCAGCGGCTGCTTCCCTGGGCAGAACGAGGACGTGTCCGTCAGCCTGCGGCATGATGTCCATGATTGCGACAGTCAGTTCGTCCTCGTACACCTTGATGCCAGGCAACTCGCCGCGCAGAATGCGGGCAAACGGGTTCTGCGGGTCATATTCCACGGTGATCCTCCAGCGCGTTACGGTTTCTTCTGGTGCCGCCTTTGATTCGCCGAATTGTAGCGGACGCAGGGCCTTGCGACGCAAACCGTTCAGGGACGTGCGCCCAGCGCCTGGTACAAGGCCGCCGTGTCGGCGTAACGTTGCGCTGCAGCTTTCACGCGATCGAGTGAGGTCTGCAGCTCCTGACGCTGCGTGTCGAGTAAGGTCAACTGACTGACGCCGCCGGTGGCATAGCGCTCGCCTGCGATATCCGCGCTTCGCCGTGCGTTGCGTTGCGCTTCGTCGAGCGCCTGCAAGGCGATCGCGTCTTGGTCCAGTGCGCGCATTGCATCGGCTACCTGTTGCAATCCTTGCAGCACGGTCTGCCGGTAGGCGCCAAGTGCGGCTTCATAGGCGGCCTCGGAAGAGCGCTTGCGCGCGTGCAGTTCGCCTCCATGAAAGAGCGGCTGGGTCAGACCGGCTCCGAAGCTCCACACGTTGAAGCCCTTCAACAGGTCGGAGATGTCGACGCGTTCGGTTGCGGCGCTGCCCGACAATGTGATCTGCGGATAGAGGTTCGCAGTCGCAACGCCGATGTTCGCGCTAGCCTGATGCAACAGGGCCTCCGACGCGCGGATGTCGGGGCGCTGCCGTGCGAGGGTCGAGGGCAGCGTCAAGGGCAGGTCGGTCGGCAGAACGAGCGTGTCGAGATCGAGCGCGGCGGGGCCGCCTGGCGTTGTGAGTTCGGCGGGCGCCCGGCCAAGATAGACGGCCAGCTGGTGGTCGGTCTGCGCCAGTTGCGTATGCAGCGGCGGCAGTAGTGCACGCGTTTGCTGAACCTGCGTGCGTTGGCTCAGCAAATCCACCTGAGAAATGCCCCCAGCCTGATAGCGGCGGCTGGTGATATCGAGTTGCTTCGTCTGAATCGCAAGCAGCGTATCGGTGAGCGCGATCTGTCTGGCAAGCGACGCGCGCCGTATCGCCGAGGTCACCACGTTGCCGGCTAGCGTGAGGCGTGCGGCATCGAGCTCGTACTGCTGGTAGTCGACCTGTGCCGCAACCGCCTCCAGGGCACGGCGATTCCCGCCGAAGAGATCCAGCGTATAGGACACGCTGACCTTCGCGCTGTACAGCGTGAACGGTGCAAACGACTGGCCTCGGGCCAGGTCGCCGATGCCGAGCGCCTCAGGATCGATTCTCTCGCGCGTGGTGGACAGACTCGCATCGACCTGCGGCCACTCGGTGGCACCGGACTGCGCGAGGTAGTCCTCTTGCGCCTGATGCAGCTTCGCGCGGGCCTGCGCGAGCGTCGGGCTGTCGTCGAGGGCCTGTTGCACGAGCGCATCGAGCGCGGGGGAGCCGAACGCGCGCCACCAGCCGTCGCCGGGGAGATCGGCGGGCACGAAATGCTGGGCTGCTCCGGCGGTGCCAGCGGAAGCTTCGGTCGTCGAGGGTTGCGGATTCGCCGTGTACGTCGCCACTGACGTCACCTCGGGTGTACGAAAATCAGGGCCGACCGTGCAGGCGCACAATGCGACAACCACAACTGCCACCAAAGCGGAGGCAGCGACGAAACGCGCACGGAAAGCAGAAACGAGGGCGTGGCGCATCGAATCCCTTCCTTAGTCGAGCGTGCGTCGATAGAACTTCACGGCGATACCCATCACGACGCACAGAAAAATCAGCAGTGGCCAGACATGCGGCCACATATCCGCCCAGCCGACGCCTTTGAGCAGAATCCCGCGGACGAGCCGGTTGAAATACGTGAGCGGCAGCAGGTTGCCGATTGCCTGCGCCCACTGCGGCATGCCCGCGAACGGGAACATGAATCCCGACAGCAGGATGTTGGGCAGGAAGTAGAACATCGTCAGCTGCATGGCCTGCAACTGGTTCTGCGCGAGCGACGACAACGTGATGCCGATCGTCAGGTTCGCCGCGACGAACAGCAGCGCAGACAGATACAGCGCCACGAGACTGCCTTCGAAGGGCACGTTGAACACGAAACGCGCCGCCGCAAGAATGATGCTCACCTGAATCAGGCCGATCGCCACGTAGGGGACGATCTTGCCCGTCATCACTTCGATGGGCAGCACGGGCGTCGCCAGCAGATTTTCCATCGTGCCGCGCTCGCGTTCACGGGTGATCGCGAGGCCGGTCATCATCACCATCGTCATCGTCAGGATGACGCCCATCAAGCCGGGCACGACGTTGTACTGCGTGACGCTTTCAGGGTTGTAGAGGCGATGCAGCTGGACGTCGAAAGCAGCGGGGCCGGTAGCCAGCGCCGATAGCGGGCCGGTGAGGTCCTTCTGCAGCACGGATTGCGCGATCGACGGCAACGCGCCGAGCGCGGTGCTCACGGCGGTCGGGTCGGTCGCGTCGGCTTCGACGAGGAGCGACGGACGCGCACCCTTCACGAGGTTACGCGTGAAGCCGACGGGAACGTTCAGCACGAACAGCACCTTGCCTTGCGCAAGCGCGCGGCGGCCCGATTCTTCATCCGGCAGTGTCGAGACGATGTCGAAGTAGTCGGAGTTCTGCATGGCCGCAACGAAGCTGCGCGTGAATTCGCTGTGATCGGCGGCAATCACGGCGGTCGGCAGATGCTTGGGATCGGTGTTGATCGCGAAGCCGAACAACGTCATCTGCATGATCGGCAAACCGATCATCATCGCGAACGTGATGCGGTCGCGCCTGAGTTGCAGGAACTCCTTGCGCACGATGCTCCACCAGCGCGTCAGCGAAAAGCGCAAAAGGTGGCGAGCGGCCTTCATGATTTTTTATCCGCGGACGCCGCGTAGTTGTCGGTCGAACGGTTCATCATGAAAATGAAGACATCTTCGAGACCCGTCTCCTGCCTTTCGATACGCAACTCCGGGTCGGATGCTGCGAGCTGTTCGAGCGTCGTATGGAGTTCCGGTTTGTCCGGGCCGCTGACGTGCAGTGAAGAGCCAAACGAGACAGTCTGCGCGACGCCCGGCGATCGACGCAGGCGTTCTCCGAGTTCAACGAGGTCGGCGCCGTACACGGCCCACGTGGCCAGTCCCTGCGATTCGACGACTTCTTTCGCTGTGCCTTGCGCGAGCAGCTTGCCGTAGGCGATATAGGCGAGCTTGTGACAGCGTTCCGCCTCATCCATGTAATGGGTGCTGACGAGCACTGAAATGCCGCGGGCGGCGAGGCGATGCAGTTCTTCCCAGAAATCGCGCCGCGCGCTGGGGTCGACGCCGGCGGTCGGTTCGTCGAGCAGCAGCAGTTCCGGCTCGTGCAGCATGCACGCCGCGAGCGCGAGCCGCTGCTTCCAGCCGCCCGACAGCGCGCCGGCCAGTTGCTGCGCGCGGCTCGCGAGACCCAGTTGCTCGAGTGCGCGGTCGACCGCCTCGCGACGATTTTTCATCTCGTAGATGCGCGCGACGAAGTCGAGATTCTCGCGGATCGTCAGGTCCTCCCAGTAGGAAAAGCGCTGCGTCATGTAGCCGACACGCCGCTTGATCTGTGCGCTCTCGCGCACGATGTCATAGCCGAGACACGTGCCGCTGCCCGAATCAGGCGTCAGGAGGCCGCACATCATGCGGATGCAGGTGGTCTTGCCGCTGCCGTTCGGCCCAAGAAAGCCGAAGATTTCTCCGCGCTGCACGCGTAGCGACACATCGTTGACGACGTGCTTTGCGCCGAAGTGCTTGTTGAGCCCCTTGACGTCGATTGCATCACTCGCGCCGTTGGGGCCGCCGGAAGCCGTGAAGCGATCGGTTGCGCTCATTGCAGCCTCACCACAACCGGCTGACCCGGACGAAGCTTCGGCGCATCGGCAAGCTGGGGCCGCGCCTCGACCATGAACACCAGTTTCGCGCGACTCTCGTTGCTGTAGATGACGGGCGGCGTGTACTCCGCCTGGTCCGAGATGAAGCTGAGCACAGCCGGCACATCCGCCGTGCAGCCGTCGCAATGGATGAGCACGTGCCTGCCCGGCACAAGCGACCCAACCACCGCCTGGGGCACGAAGAAGCGGACCTTGACGTTGGCGGGCGGCAAGAGCCGCACCACCGGACTGCCGGCCGGCACCCATTCGCCGCTGCGGTACATGGTGTCGAACACGAGACCGCCATGCGGGGCCCGCAAGCTCTTCTGGTCGAGCTTCCATTGCGCCTGCGCGAGCGCCGCCTGGGCTGCCTCGACCTGGGCGTTCTGTGCGCGGATCTGTTCGATGCGGCCCGGCAGGCGCGCGACGGCCACCTGGCTCTTCAGTTCGCGCACGCGCGCGGCGGTTGACCGAGCCGTGGCGCGGGAATCGTCGAGCTGGCTTTGCGCGATGCCTCCCGCGCGCAACTGGAGTTCGTCGCGCTGATACTGCGTCGCGGCGCGTGCCGCGTCGGCCTGTGCCTGCACGAGTTGCGCCTCGGTGACGTCGACTTCGGGTGGCCGCTTGCCGGTGTTGAGGTCGGCGAGTTGCGAACGTGCCGCGCGCAACTGCTCACGCGCCTCTACCACGGCTTCAGTTTCGTTCTGTGCTTCGAGCGTGAAGAGCGGCGCGTGGTCGGCGACGGTCTGCCCGCGCGATACCGAGAGTTCTGTGAGCTGCCCCGCCTGCGACGAAGCGAGATACACGAATTCGCCTTCGACATACCCTTGCCACGTTCCGGGCGCTTCTTTCGAGCAGCCCGTACACGCGATGCTTATCGCGAGCGCGGCAGCAACCCGCAGAAGCGGCGGCGACGCGCTCATGATGTCTTCCTCTTTGCGCGGCGCGCGGGAGCAGCCGCGGCCTGCGCAGGCTTGCCGCTCATGCCATGCATCAGCAACCCCACGACATGGCGCTCCAGCGTCGCGCGGTCGAACGAGAAGCCGGGGTTCACGCGCTGCCAGATCTTTGCGGTAGCCTGGGGCAGGATGACCAGCGCAAGAATGGAGTTGAACACCAGCAGCGGTTCCAGTTGCGGATTCAGCTCGCCCGAGGCGCGGCTGCGCGCAATGTTCTGCGCGAACGCCGCAACTTTCTGCAGTGGGATATGGCGGAAGGCCCGCTCGCGCAGCAGGCCGCCTTCGTTGATGATCTCGCGCAGCCATAGCGACGGCAGCCACGGCATCTTTTCAGTGACGTCGAACATGCGCTGCACGATGCCTTGCGTCAGGGCGAGCGGCTCGCCGTGTTCCGTATCGACAGGAGCCCAGATCGCACCGAATGCGACCGCCAGTTTTTCTTCGACGACGGCGTCGAGCAGTTTTTCGCGCGTCTGGAACCAGTAGTGCACCATCGCCGACGTGACGCCACTGGCGGCGGCGATCTGCGCCACCGTGGTGTTGGCGATGCCGCGTTCGGAAAAGAGTGCGATGGCGACGTCGAGCAGATGCTCACGGGCGTCGAAATCAGGCGGGCGCGGACGGCGACCCATCGTGGAGCGGACGGAGGCAGGCATGTCCAGATGCTAATTGATGAGTTAGTTAGTTTCAAGTCCTTGTTGTATCATGGTTTTTCCTGGCAAATGCCAGGATCTGAGCTATGCTGCGCAGGTTGTCCTCGTGGCTGCGCGCTGCCACAGCCATGCCGGCAACCGGCACGCTACGTTGAAGAAAAAGGAGCCCAAAGATGGCTTTGATCGGAGTCCTTGGCGGGATGGGGCCGCTCGCAACAGTCGATTTCATGGACAAGGTCGTGCGGCTCACACCCGCCACGCGCGACCAGGAGCATCTGCCGATGCTGGTCGCGAACCTGCCGCATATCCCGGATCGTTCACTTGCCATTCTCAATGGCGGAAGCGATCCGCTGCCGGGCATGCTGGCCGGCATCGATCTTCTGAACCGCAACGACGTCGGGCTGATCGTGATTCCGTGCAATTCGGCCCATCACTGGTACGAACAGTTGAGGGCGCACAGCGAGGCTCCCCTGCTGAGCATCGCCGAGGCGAGCATAGCGGCCATCCCGGCTCGTGTGCAGCGTGTCGCCATCCTGGCCACCCGTGGCACGCTCGCATCAGGCTTTTATCAAACCACGCTCGCCGCCCGCGACATCGAACCTGTCTTGCCGGATGAAGTCGCGCAGGCGCGCATCGACGCCTGCATTCGCGCGTCGAAAGCGGGCGAGCTGGATGAGGGCGCCGTGCAGCTATCCGCAGCGCTCGCCGTGCTGATCGCGCAGGGCGTGCGCACGGCGATCATGGGCTGCACGGAAGTGCCGCTCGCGGCGCGGCAGCTATCCGCACCGTCGGTCACGCTGATCGACAGCTCACTGGAACTTGCGCGCGCAACGGTGGCATTCGCGGTGGAGCGCGGCTGGAACCTGCCGCAATAAGAAGCAGGCGGCAGCAGGCTCCCGCGCACACGGCGCTGCGGTGCGCGCCGGTTGTGCGCGCATCTATAGCGCGAACGCCGGCTGGCGTATCCATTTCCATCGCGCACGACGCCGGGTGAGGTAGGTCGTGATCGTCACCTCGGTGTCCACAGCGGTTACAGCGCCTGGGTCCGTGTCGCCCGTGACCCACACGCGCTCGCCGCGCGCGAGCGCCAGGGTTTCGCCAGGCTTTAGCCAGTAGTCCCACTCGTCGCCGGCGCGTGTCACCCACAGGCGCGCACCGGCCACCGACACGACCACATCGCGGCGTACCTTCAACGACACCGTCTCGCCCGCGACGATCGCAAACTGCACGACATAGCGGCGTTGCTGTTCCTGCTGATCTTCCGCGCGTAGTGAACCGCTCAACCATCTGCGTTCGCGCTGACTGCTCTCGTCCATCATCGTCTCCGTCTGATGCCGGCACAACGGGGACGCATGCAAAGAAAAAGGCCCCGTCGTTTCCGGCGGGGCCTTGGGAATCTACGTGTAACGGTGAAACTAGCGCACGCGTCCTGCCCATGACCCGCCTGAGATGGCGTTCATTGGGTGGTTAATCGCGTTGGCGATACACAGGAACGTTTGCATGTCGATGAGTGTCTTCGGAGGCGCAACGCTTGTCAAGAATTTGTTGAGACGAATTTGTTGAGACGAGGCGGGGGTGTCTGTGCTTTGCGTGGCGAGCTAGGGACGTGCAGCGACTTCGTCGAGATGGACCAGCAGGTCTTTCGGATCTTCGTACACGCGTAGGGCGCCCGAGCGTTCAAGCTCCTCGAGCCCGTAGCCGCCCGACAGCAGACCGACGCCGAGGGCGCGGCAACGGCGCGCAGCGAGCATGTCCCAGATGCTGTCGCCCACCACGACCGAATGTTCGATCGGCACGCCGAGCCGCTCCGCTGCCGCAATGAACAGATCGGGATCGGGCTTCGCATACTTGACGTCATCGCGCGTGACGACGACGGCAGTGGCGGGATCGACGCCGAGCGCTTCGAGGTTCACCGCCGCTGTTTCCATCCGGCCGCTCGTGGCGATCGCCCAGCGCGTCCCCGCCTGCGTCAGTGCGGCGAGCAGTTCGCGGGAGCCGGGGAGCGGGCAGACCTGCGCCCGTAACCGCTTATAGGCTTCGGCGTGGATGCGACGCAACCGCTCGACGCGTTCCTGGCTGATATCACCGCCGGTTTCACGCAGCAACTGGTTTGTGAACAGGCCACCGCTCATGCCGATCTTGCGATGGATGCGCCATACCGACAGCTCAATGCCTTCCGCGTCCAGCGCTTCCTTCCACGCGAGCACGTGCTGATACACGCTGTCGACGAGCGTACCGTCGAGGTCGAACAGGAAGGCTGTTTCGATTCGCATGATGTTCTCCGGCGCAGGGGGATGTCGAGGCAAGGCCTCGTGGCGAGGGGATGACGGCTGTCACGGGTGAGTATCGATCGAACCGTGCGGCACGGCAACCCTGCCCTGTTCTTGCGGACGCGCCTCTTTTGACAACCGGTCTCGCGGCGCAGGAACGGGCAGAGAGCCCTGGCACCGCAGCAATGGAAGTTTTGCCCACGACACGTAAAAGCGACGTGTCACAGCGATATTCCAGGCGCTCGCAGCGCCACATCTTTGCTCTTCACGACCGCGAAACCCTTACCCGCCAAGGGCGCTTGCTGTGCGGCACGCTTATTGCGCAATCCTCGTCATGGGCTTGGTTCGCGACGACGGACGAGCATATCGAAATAAACCCGAGATGGAGGAGTGATCATGCCGTACATCCTTGGATGGTTCCTTGGTGTCCCTTTGATCGTGCTGGTGTTGCTGTATCTGCTTTTCCACTGATGCACCCCATGCCGACCGGTCCGGATTACCGTTGCCTGGCAAACCTCCGGTCGTGCTCCAGTGCTCTACGAATGGTCAAACGCGCAGGTGCCCGATACAGCGCCCGCGTTCAAGTCGTGAACGAATCACGATTTTCACTGTAGCGAGGCAACCATGACGACTCTTGTTACGCACGACCGGCTTCCCCGTATCTCATGGGGCGCAGTGTTCGCCGGCATCATTCTTTCGCTGGTCGTGTTTCTGGCGCTAGGCGTGCTGGGTGCCGCGATCGGCGCATCGGCGCTCGCGCCGCTGAAGTACCAGGACCCGACGCACGGCTTCGCCTTCGGCACCGGCATCTGGATGGTGTTCATGACAGTTGCGGCCGTGCTCACCGGCTCCTACTTCGCGGGTCGTTGCGCGCCTGTGCTCGGCTGGTTGCACGGCGTGCTTGCGTGGGCGGTAGTGGTGCTCTTCATCGGTTACGTGGCCAGCTCTGTCGTCGGCAACACGGTCAGCACGGTGAGCAATGTCGCGGCGTCTGCAACGGCCGCGGCCAGCAATAGCAGCGTCGGGAACGCAGCCAACTCGCTGATCGATTCCGCAAAGCAGACGTTGCAGCAGCACGGTATCAACGTTCCTTCGTCTACCGCGCCGCAATCGGATACGCAGATGCGCGAAAACGCGGATTCGGCCGCAAGACAGGTTGCGCGTGCTACGTGGTGGTCGTTCGCGTTGCTGGTGCTCGGCGCCATCATCGCGAGCGCGGCGGGGCAACTCGGCTTCCGGCATCAACCGCGGGTCGAGGAGGAAGTAGCCGAACAGGTGTCCGTGCCTGTCACGACGACCACTTACACGGAGCGCACCACAACGACCGGTCTGCGCCGACCCGTCTGACGCTGGATACGACCATCCCGTCCGGTCCGCCGTCAGCAGCGGCCACGTGCCTGCGCGCAACGCACGAAGTCATCGGGATCGACCCGGGAGAAAAGAAGCCGCGCGTGGCCGATACGGCCACGCGCGGCACTGTGGTTCGCGCATGGTTTGCGAGGGCGGAGAGATCGGGCGGGTGTAATGTGTTCACCTTCGTCCTTCTCGCTGCGCGGCGCGTTTTCGACACTGACCCGCTGTGCTGGAGTCCGCAGGCAATCAGAATACGTTTTCAAAGAGGCTGGTCGATGCATACCGTCGCGATTGCGATCTTCCCTGGCGTGCAGGCGCTCGATGTCGCGGGCCCCGTCGATGTCTTCGCCGAAGCCAATCAGTTCGTTGCACCGGAGCGCCGCTATCGCGTGACGCTGGTGGGTGCAGAGGAGGGGGCGGTACGCGCATCGAACGGCATGTCGATCGCCGCCGACGACACGTTCGATCATGCTCACGCTGGTTTCGATCTTGCACTCGTGGCGGGCGGACCGTCATTGCCCGATGGCGCGCCCGACGCGAGGCTCGTCGACTGGCTGGCCAACGTGGCGTCACGTTGCGAACGCTACGGCTCGATCTGCACGGGCGCGTTCGCCCTTGGCCATGCTGGGCTGCTCGACGGACGGCAGGTCACGACGCACTGGCAGCACGCGCAGCAACTCGCGGAGCAGTTTCCACAGGCGCGTGTCGATTTCGACCGGATCTATCTGCGCGACGAACGGCTGGTGACATCGGCGGGCGTGACGGCCGGCATCGACCTGTCGCTTGCGCTCGTCGCCGAAGATCAGGGTCCGCAGGTTGCGCTCGCGGTCGCGAAGCGGCTGGTCGTGTTCGCGCAGCGGCAGGGCGGCCAGTCGCAGTTCAGCCCATACCTCACTGCCCCGGCGGACGAAACGTCGCCGGTCGCAAAGGTCCAGGCGCACGTGATGCAGCACATGCACGACAGCTTCACGGTGAAGGAACTGGCGGACGTTGCCGGCATGAGCGAGCGCACCTTCGCGCGGGTGTTCGTGCAGCAGGCCGGCATCACGCCGCATGAATTCGTCGAGCGGGCAAGGGTGGACGCCGCGCGCAAACAGCTTGAAAGCAGCGATGCGCCGCTCAAGACGGTCGCCTGGGAATGTGGATTCGGCACGGCTGATCGGATGCGGATGGTGTTCGCGCGCCGTCTTGGTGTGACGCCGATGCAGTATCGCGAGCGGTTCCGCTCGGGTTGAACCGCGTCGCGCCTTCGCTCCGGCTCAAAGCACAATCGACGTCGCGACGGCCAGCCAGATTGCGCTGACTCCCGCCAGAAACAGGCGGCGGGCGACCCTGATCCTTGCGTCGCTGGTGTCGGGCTCCACGGGACTCGTGGCCATCCACGGCACGAGGCCGAGGCACACGAAACCCAGCAGCGCAATCGTGGCGATCAAGATGTCAACGGCGGACCAGCGGGTATCCTCGTGGACGCCCCAGTAACCGAGGAAGACAATACCGATCGAAAACACAGTCGATGCGGCCGAACTGATCGCCACGACCGATCCGGTTGGGCTCGGCATGCTTCACCTCCTGTCGGGAGTTTCGCGCGTTCGACGATTCTACGTCATGCGCAACGCTGCGCTTCACACCGTCTTCAGCATCCCGCCGTCGACGAAATAGGTCGCGCCGACGCTGTACGACGCCCGTTCCGAGCACAGGAAAACGATGAAATCGGCCAGTTCCGCCGGGCTCGCAAAGCGTTTGATGGGTGCGTGCTCATCGGCGACCTGCTGCAGGTGGGCTTCCCAGTCGCCGCCGGAATCCTGCGTCAGTTGCTTCGCTGTCTTGATCCAGTCGGGCGTGAGCACCAGACCCGGATTGATCGTGTTGACGCGGATGTTGTCCTTGATGAGTTCGTTCGCGAGGTTCTTCGAGAACATCATCAGTGCGGCTTTGGTCACGTTGTAGATCGGCTCGTAACCGAGCGGCTGCACTGCGCAGATCGACGCGTTATGCAGGATCGCGCCGCCGCCGCGCTGCTTCATGGGCGGCACGAGGCCGCGCGCGAGCCGCACCGCCGTCATCACGTGCAGGTCCCAGTACGCCTGCCATTTTTCGTCGGGCGCGTCCATGATGGTTTCGTTGCTGCCGGTGCCGGCATTGTTGAACAGGATGTCCGCACCGCCGAAGGCCTGGGTTGTCGCGTGCACCAGCTCGTCGACTCCCGCGACTGTCGCGACATCGCACGCAACAGGTATCGCCTGCACGCCGTAGCTTGCCGTGATCTGGTTCACGGCCGCGGCCAGCCGGTCGTGCTGGCGCGCGGCCAGCACGAGGTTCACGCCTTCCGCTGCGAAAGCTTCCGCCACCGCGAGTCCGATACCGACACTCGCGCCCGTCAGGACGGCGACCTTGCCGCGCAGTTTCAGGTCCATGGGTTTGTCTCCTGATTGATTGGCAGGTCGGTTTGCGTTCCATCCCCGACGAGACACCCGATTCTGCACTGATTTTCCGGCCGATGGGGGTGGCTCGCGCCCATGAAAAACGGGCTGCGTGGGACGTGACTGGGCGTGGCGTAGCCGATACACCCCCTTTATTGGAACGTTTGCGCAAACTCCTGTACGAATGTACAGTGTCGCGACACTGCATCCGGTTCGGCCATCTGACTGCCGCGGCCGGCCCCGCTGGAGACATGTCGTGCACCCTTTGATTCTGCCCGTAGCGTTGTTGAGCCTCACGTCGAGCGCGTTCGCGGGGGAGCGGTACGTCGAGGTCTGGAACCCGCCCGAAGCGCGCATGGCGCCGGCACGGCCTGCGGCGCAGAAGAAGACCGGCCACAAGGTCGCCGCAAGAAAATCGCCGCAAACCATCGCGAAGAAGGTCACCGATCCGGCCGCCGCCAACACCGCGCGGGCGACGCCTCCCGCGTCGGCGCGCGTGAAGGTCCGCCCGCTCGATCCGAACACGGATATTCCACGCAAGATCGCCCCAGATGGGCACGTGCTGCAGGTGCGTGACGGACAGCCGCGGCGCGCCGTTACCCAGGTGGTTTGAGCCTGTTCCGCGTTGCCGTGCAGTATTCCGCCAGAACTTTCCCGTCTTCCCCCTCTCGCACGATGCGACGCTCTGGGTAGCACATCGGATTGCTCATGCTAGATTCGGGCATTCAGGAGACGCTTCACCGATGTGGCAAATCGATCAGACAACATTGCGGCTCTTCATCGCCGTGTGCGAGGAGGGCACGATTGCGCGCGCGGCCGAGCGCGAGTTCATCGCGCCCTCGGCCGTCAGCAAAAGGCTCGCCGACCTCGAGGCGCTGGTGGACGTCGCGCTTCTGTCGCGCAGTCAGCGCGGCGTGCGCGCTACGGCGGCGGGCATCGCGCTTCTCAAACATGCACGGATCATTCTGCGCAGCTACGAGCGCCTGCAGGCCGAACTCGGCGAGTTTGCGGCAGGTGCCAGCGGACATGTGCGCGTGCTGGCGAACGTGTCGTCGATGGTGGAGTTTTTGCCGGAGGCGTTGTCCGTGTTTCTGAACGCCAATCCGCAGATCCGCGTCGACGTTGAAGAGCGCGTGAGCGTCGATATCGTGCGCGGACTGGAAGAGGGCGTCGCGGATATTGGCATCTGCCGCGATGTCGTCCCGACCGGCGAACTCGACGTCTTGCCCTACCGTTCCGATCACCTGGCGCTCGTCGTGCCGAACGATCATCCGCTCGCCGCAGAGGCGGAAATCAGCTTCGAGCAGACCCTCGCTTTCGATCACCTCGGTCTGGCGTCGAATGCGTCGGTCAACGCGTTGATGCAGCGCATCGCGGCCGAGAAGGGACGTGAGCTGCAGTACCGCAGCTACGTGTCCACCTTCGATGCAGCGTGCCGCTTCGTGCAGGCGGGCCTCGCGGTGTCGATCCTGCCCGGTGAGGCGATCGCTCCGCATATCCGGCAGCAGTACGGCCTTGCCGTGATTCCATTGCGCGAAACATGGGCCGAGCGGCGCTTCGTGATCTGCGTGCGTGACCGGGCCGCGCTGACTGTGCCAGCAGCCCGTCTGCTCGATCACCTGCTGAAAACGGCGCAGACGCCTGCCGGTGCGCCCGCCACGGCACCTACCCAATAGCCCTTACGGGTTTCCCCTGTGCGGCGCGGCAGGCCCGCGCCGCAAGCCTCCCCAGCCATCGCGCCCGGCGATGGACTGCATCGTCAAAGTAGTCTTTTCTGCGCGCTCACGGCGCGGCAGCATCACGCTCAGTTCTCCCCCAAGCTGAGACCAGACGATGAATTCTCCCAATGAGCGCGTGATCGTGACGGAAGTCGGGATGCGCGACGGCCTGCAAAGCATCGCGCAAACCATGCCGACCGCTGCGAAAAAGCGCTGGATCGACGCCGCCTATGCGGCCGGCGTGCGTCATATGGAAGTGGCGTCCTTCGTGCCGCCGAAACTGCTGCCGCAAATGGCCGATGCCGACGAAGTGATCGCGCATGCGCTGACCTTCGCCGACCTGACCGTGGCCGCGCTGGTGCCGAACGTAAAGGGCGCACAACGCGCGCTCGACGCCGGTGTGCATCGGATCATTGCACCGGTGTCGGTCAGTACCGCGCACAGCATCGCCAACGTGCGCAGGACGCCCGCGCAAATGATCGATGCCTTTGCCGAAATGCGCGCACTGATCGATGCGCTGCGCGCGAACAAGCCGGAACTGGTCGCAGGGCTGTCGACGGTATTCGGGTGCACGCTGCAAGGCGAGGTGCCTCTCGCAGACATCGCCAGCATCACGCGGGCCTCGCTCGAAGCAGGCGCCGACGTGATCGCCCTCGGCGACACGACCGGCGAGGCGTCGCCGCGCCAGGTTGCGCAGATCATCACGCTCGTGCAGGGCATCGCTGGCAGCAAGCTGCGCTCGCTGCATTTCCACGACACGCGCGGCCTCGGGCTCGCCAACACGGTGATCGCGTTGCAGCACGGCATCCGCGAATTCGATGCGTCGCTCGCCGGCCTCGGCGGCTGTCCGCATGCGCCCGGCGCGACCGGCAACGTGAATACCGAGGATCTGGTCTTCATGCTCGAAAGCATGGGATACGACACCGGTATCGATATCGAAAAGCTCGTCGCGTCGCGCAGCGTCCTGGCCGACGCGTTACCCGGTGAGCCGCTCTTTGGCTACATCGCCCGTGCAGGTCTTCCGAAACAGTTTTCCGCCGCGGCACATCGCGCAACACAAGAGGTGGCTCAATGAACCCGTCCGTATCTTCACAAGCTGGCTCGAGTGGCGCTGCCGCGCAGAAACTGCCGCTCGACGGCATTCGCGTGATCGAGCTTTCGCACATGGTGATGGGGCCGACGTGCGGCATGATACTCGGCGATCTCGGCGCCGAAGTCATCAAGGTCGAGCCGCCGCGCGGCGATGGCACACGGCGGCTGCTCGGCACCGGCGCGGGCTTTTTCCGTACCTTCAATCGCAACAAGAAGAGCATCGCGCTCGACCTCGATTCGCAGGCTGGCCTCGATGCGCTGCATAAGCTCGTCGATACGGCCGATGTCTTCGTCGAGAATTTCAAGCCGGGCCGCATGGCAAGTCTTGGCCTCGACTACGAGACGCTGCGCAAGCGCAATCCGAAGCTGATCTATGTCTCGCACAAGGGCTTTCTCAACGGGCCTTACGAGCATCGGCTCGCGCTCGATGAGGTCGTGCAGATGATGGCGGGCCTGGCGTACATGACAGGGCCCGTCGGACGCCCATTGCGCGCGGGCAGTTCGGTCAACGACATCATGGGCGGCATGTTCGGCGCGATCGGCGTGCTGGCCGCGTTGCACGAACGCCATGCAAGCGGCACGGGCAAGGAAGTGCAGAGCGCGCTGTTCGAAAACTGCGTGCTGCTGTCGGCCCAGCATATGCAGCAGTTTGCGGCGACGGGCGTGGCGGCTGCGCCGATGCCCGAGCGGATCAGCGCGTGGGCGGTCTACGACGTGTTCACGCTCGCGGGCGGCGAACAGATGTTCATCGCCGCCACCGGCGACGGGCAGTGGCGTGCGCTTTGCGCGATTCTCGACCGTCCTGACCTGCTCGCCGATGCGCGCCTTTCGACCAATAACGATCGGGTGCTGGCGCGCGAGTGGCTTCTGAAAACGCTCGGCGAGACGCTGGCCAGTCTGGAAGGCGCGGCGCTCGTGCCGCAGTTCGAGCGCGATCACATTCCGTTCGCCTCGATCACACGCCCGGAGGATCTCTTTGCCGATCCGCATCTGATCGAAAGCGGCGGTCTTGCGCCCCTGACGCTCGATGACGGCAGCGAAACCGCGATGCCGCTGCTGCCGATTTCGATGGACGGCGAACGTCTGCAACCGCGTCGCCCGATCGCGAAGATCGGCGAGCACACGAGCGAAGTGCTGCGCGGCATCGGCTACGGCGACGCGGAAATCGCCGCGCTGCTCGGGAGCGGTGACGCGCCTCAGAAAGCAGCCTGACCCGCTCGCGAACGCGCGTGGACCACGGTGACTGTTCGAACCATCGGGACCACGCAACCCGCCAGCAAGCGTACCGGCAGAAGTCAGAAACGAAGCGACGCAGCAGCACCCAACCCTATCCGGCATCAGACTGGACATCAAGGAGACAGACGATGAGATCGTCCCCCCAGATTATCTTTACGTCGAGCGCCGCGGCGGGACATGCCGACGCCGCCGCGGGCAGCGCCCCGACCGATCAGGACACACTCGATGCCGCGCGCGAATACGGTATCGCCCAGGGCGCTGCCGGCATCTCCGCGCGACTTGACCGGCTGCCGGCCACGGCGGCGATCTGGAAGCTGGTGATGCTGCTGAGCCTGGGGCTGTTCTTCGAACTGTACGACCTGATGTTCTCCGGCTACATCGCGCCGGGGCTCGTGCGCAGCGGCATTCTGACCGCCACGACGCGCGGCCTGTTCGGCACGAGCGGCATCGCGAGCTTCATCGCTGCGCTGTTCGCGGGCCTCTTTGTCGGCACGGCAGCGTGCGGGTTTCTCGCCGACCGTTTCGGACGGCGCGCGATGTTCACGTATTCGCTGCTCTGGTACACCGCCGCCAACGTGATCATGGCGTTTCAGGACACCGCGTTCGGCCTTAACCTCTGGCGCTTCGTCGCAGGCGTCGGCCTGGGGCTCGAGATCGTGACGATCGGCACATACATTTCCGAACTCGTCCCGAAGCACATCCGCGGCCGCGCTTCCGCGTGCTCGCAGGCAGTCGGCTTTACGGCGGTGCCGATCGTCGCCTTCCTGTCGTATCTGCTCGTGCCACAGAAGCCGTTCGGCATCGACGGCTGGCGCTGGGTAGTGATGACGGGGGTGGTGGGCGCGGCGTTCGTCTGGTGGATCCGTCTGCGTCTGCCGGAAAGCCCGCGCTGGCTCGCGCAGAAAGGACGTATCGACGAAGCCAACGCGGTCATGGAGCGGCTCGAAGCGCGCGTGCAGGCGGAGTATGGCCGCCCATTGCCGACCCCTGCGATGCCCGAGCCGGTCCGCTCGAAGGCGAAGTTTCGCGACCTGCTCGCCCCGCCTTATCGCCGCCGCACGCTGATGCTGATCATCTTCCACGTGTTCCAGACGATGGGCTACTACGGTTTCGCGAACTGGATTCCGACACTGCTGATCAAGCAGGGCATTACGGTGACGACGAGCCTCATGTATGCGTCGATCATCGCGATTGCAGCTCCCCTCGGGCCGCTTCTCGGCCTTTTGATCGCGGACCGATTCGAGCGCAAGACAGTGATCATCTGCATGGCGGCCATCAATGTCGTGTGCGGTCTGCTGTTCAGTCAGGCACGCGAAACCGTGTTGCTGGTGAGTCTTGGGGTGTGTCTCGTGCTGGCGGGCAACATCATTTCGTACAGCTATCACGCGTACCAGGCAGAACTGTTTCCGACCAGCATCCGGGCGCGCGCAGTGGGCTTCGTGTATTCATGGAGCCGCATTTCCGCAGTGTTCTCCGCGTTTCTGATTGCGGCCTGCCTGAAGCACTTCGGCGTGAATGGCGTGTTCGTGTTCATCTCCGGCGCCATGCTGATCGTGATTCTGGCGATAGCGACGCTGGGTCCGCGTACGCGCGACATCGCTCTCGAGGATATTTCGAAGTGAGACCGCTGGCGAGCGCGACATGCGGCTCGTGATGGCGGCATATGAAGAATGCGCGCGTAGAATCGCGCGGCAGCGCGAGAGGTAGCGTTTGCCGGCCTGCGTCAGCGCGATCTGGCGTGTCGTGAAGGAGCGCGCAGCTTCAACCGCGCGCCCCTGTGAGGCCGCTACCCGCAATATCCTGATTGGCGTGTGAAGGGATAAAACGCGTTATTCGAGTGCAGCGGCCGGCCCGAAGAATTCGTAGCGGCTCTGTTTCGCGGGTACACCCAGCGCTTTCAGATGCTTCTTGATGGCCTTCATGAAGCCCAGTGGCCCAAGGAAGTAGACATCGACATCACGCGTTTCCGGCAGCCATTCGTCCAGCTGTTGCGCGTCCAGCAGACCGTACGCATGGGCTTTTGCGTCGCCGGTGCGCTGATGCTCATAGCAATAGAAGTGCTTCAGTTGCGGATGACGTGCCGCCAGCCCATCGATCCAGTCGCGGAACGCGTGCACGCCGCCATGGCGCGCGGAGTGAATGAAGTGCACCGGGCGCTGCGTGGCGAGCGCGGCTTGCAGCATCGCGAGAGTCGGCGTAATGCCCACGCCGCCGCTGATCAGCACGAGCGTTTTGTCGTTGTGTTCGAGCTTGAAGTCGCCGGACGGTGCGAACAGTTCCAGCGTGTCGTTCTCGTGGACGTTGTCGTGCAGATGGTTCGACACCTTGCCGCCCGGTTCGCGCTTCACGCTGATGCGGTATTCGTGCCTGTTCGCGGCAGCGGAAAGGGAATAGTTGCGGCGCAGCTCTTCACCGTTGACGATCACGCGCATCCCGATGTACTGGCCCGGATCGAATTCGAGCACTTCGCCGCCGTCGACCGGTCGAAAATGGAACGACGTGATTTCCTCGCTTTCGGCCACCTTGCGTACGACGCGGAAGGTACGCGCACCGCGCCATCCTCCAGGAGCCTGTTCCTTTTCGGCGTAGATATTTTCTTCAAGGCCGATCAGCAGGTCGGCGAGCTGCTGATAAGCCGCGGCCCAGGCTTCGATGACGGCATCGGTGGCGATCTCCGGTCCGAGCACTTCGCGGATGGCGCGCAGCAGGCAGCCGCCTACGATCGGATAATGCTCGGGAAGAATCTGCAGGGCGACGTGCTTGCTGATGATCTGCGACACGAGGCCGCCAAGCTGTTCGAGCTCGTCGATATGACGGGCGTACATCAGCACACCGTTGGCAAGCGCGCGTGGTTGCGCGCCGCTCGCCTGGTGGGCCTGGTTGAAGAGCGGCCGGACCGATGGATTCTCGTCGAGCAGCATTTTGTAGAAGTGAGTGATCAGCGCTTCGCCGCCACTTTCGAGAAGCGGCACGGTAGCCTTGACGATGGTGCGATGTTCGGCGGTCAGCATATCGGTGGTTCCTTATCATGCGTGAGTGGAAGAGGGGAAACCGGCAGCTACCGGTTCCGCTGATTCACACTGCTATATACAGGTTCCGTGCCAGCTTGAAAGTCTTTTAAAATCAGTCACATCTGAATTTACGTGGTGAATATGACCCGAGTCGAAAAGACTACTGATGTAGTCACATTGACTGTTCATGCGGTGCTGGACGCGTTGATTCCACTCGTCGAAGACCTGTCGCGGGAGTTGCCGCACACGGAGCGTTACCGGCGTCTGCTTGAAACCCTGCGCACGCTTTTTCCCGGGGACGCCGCGGCGTTGCTGCGGCTCGAGGGCGACACGCTGGTGCCGCTCGCCATCAACGGCTTGAGCAGCGATACGCTCGGGCGGCGCTTTCGCGTGAACGATCATCCGCGCTTCGCGCAACTGCTCGACCAGCGTGAGCCGACGCGGTTCGCCGCCGATTCCGGTTTGCCCGATCCCTATGACGGCCTCGTGCAGGGTGTCGAAGGTAACCTCGAAGTGCACGACTGCCTCGGCTGCCCGCTGTATATCGATGACCGGCTGTGGGGGCTCATCACGCTCGACGCGCTCGATCCTGCGCAATTCGATTCGATTGATCTGCCGTCGCTGCAGGCCTATTTGAGTCTTGCGGCAGCGACGGTGAGCGTCGTGGAGCGCATCGACACGCTCGCGCGCAGCTCCGAAGAGGAGCGCCGGCGCGCGGAAGCGTATCGGCTCGCGAGCAGCCAGAGCCGTCGCGAGATGATCGGCAGCAGCGCGCCGTACAAACGTCTGATGGACGAGATCCGTGTCGTCGCGAATAGCGATCTGACCGTACTGATTGCCGGCGAGACCGGCGTCGGCAAGGAGCTCGTCGCAAACGCCATTCACGCGCTCTCGCCGCGCGCGGGCAAGCCGATGGTCAGCCTGAACTGCGCGGCGCTGCCGGATACGCTCGTCGAAAGCGAGCTGTTCGGGCACGTGAAGGGTGCGTTTTCGGGGGCGTCGACCGACCGGGGCGGCAAATTCGAACTGGCCGACGGTGGCACGCTCTTTCTCGACGAAGTCGGTGAGTTGTCGCTCGGTGTGCAGGCCAAGCTGCTGCGCGTGCTGCAAAACGGCCAGTTGCAACGCATCGGCTCGGACAGCGAGCACAAGGTCGACGTGCGGCTGATTGCGGCGACCAACCGTGACCTTGCGGGAGAGGTGCGTGAAGGCCGCTTTCGTGCCGACTTCTATCACCGGTTGAGCGTCTATCCGTTGTGGGCGCCGCCATTGCGTGAGCGCGGGCGCGACGTGCTGCTGCTCGCCGGTAACTTCCTCGAAGAAAACCGTTCGCGCCTCGGCCTCCTGAGTCTGCGCCTCTCCAGCGACGCGCAGGCCGCGCTGCTCGCCTATCCGTGGCCGGGCAATGTGCGTGAACTGGAACATCTGATCGGGCGCAGCGCGCTGAAGGCGCTCGCGCGTCATCGCGAGCGGCCGCGCATTCTGACGCTGACGGCGGCCGATCTCGCGCTTTCCGAAGCTGGGCGGGCAGCCATGACGTCGGAGGCCGCCGCTGCCGATGGCAATGCGCAGCCCGGCGACGATTTCCGCACGGCTGTCGCATCGTTCGAACGGACGCTCATCAGCGAAGCGCTCGCGCGTAACGAACGCAACTGGGCTTCCACCGCACGCGAGCTGGGTATGGACCGCGCGAACCTCAACCGGCTCGCAAGACGGCTGGGCTTGAAGTAGCACGGGCTGGCGCGCCCCACTCGCACGTCGGCGCGCTGCGCTGCGCCACCTCACCGGAGGCGGCCATGGGGCGCCTCGTTTGCCTCTCCGAGGCTGATCATTTTCGCCACGGTACGCACGGCCAGATAACCGATGAACAGTTGAAACCGCTCATCGTTCGCATCCCGCTCAGGCCGGCATCTTGCGGAACGCGATCGCGAAGCGGTTCCAGCTGTTGATCGCATTGACGAGCAGCGTCAGGTCGACGAGTTCCTCTTCGCTGAAGTGCGGCTCCACCGCTTCCCAGACAGCGTCGGGCACGTGCCCGTGTGACACGAGCGTGACGGCTTCGGTCCATTCGAGCGCGGCGCGTTCGCGATCCGTGAAGAACGGCGTTTCGCGCCAGACCACGACCGTTGCAAGACGACGCTCGGTTTCTCCGCCTTTTCGTGCATCGGTGGTATGCATATCGACGCAGAACGCGCAGCCGTTGATCTGTGATGCACGCAGGCGGACCAGTTCGGTCAGCGACTTTTCGAGGCTGGACTTCGCGATGCGTTCTTCCAGCGCGAGGAGGGCCTTGATGGCGTTCGGGTTGGCTTTGTAGAAGTCGAGACGGGATTGCATGATGGATTCCTCGGTTTGGGTTGTGCGTGCAGCGACGCGACATGAGGAAGATTAGGCTACTCACTGGTTCAGCAAAATGACCGGTTTTGACTTTTTGCAGGTAACCAGTGACGGGCCTGAAAAACGTCGGTAGCGCTTCCATATTTGTCAGGCTGAAAAAAATACGCCGGATTGTTTCGCTGCCTGTCGCCTATCTATTTGATTAACCTGGCGCTCGACGCCTGTGGTAATTTCCACTCTGATCTCCGCAGCTCGTAGTGCCGTTCAGCACCATTAGAATGCGCCGGATGTTCTGGATCGCGAATGCGCGCCGTGTCATCTGGCGATGAAAAAAGAGTCGCGCATAAACGGTTCCAGCAAGCTTCGCCACGTTGTTGGCTGCCGTTCGCGTATCAGGCATGCACAACCAGAGTGAGAGGGTCGAGGTGGCTCAAGGGCGGACATCTGCACGGCGGACATCTATCGCGATCGCGCTTCTCGCGTGGTCGAGCCTGACGGCGAGCCTCACAGCGTCTGCGGCGGAGCCCGCCGCCGAGCAGGCGCCCGACACGATGCAGGCTCGCGTGCTTGCATGTGCCGCATGTCATGGCGCGCACGGCGAGGGTACCGACAACGACTACTTCCCGCGTCTCTCCGGCAAGCCCGCGGGCTATCTGTACAACCAGCTGCTGGCGTTCCGCGACGGTCGGCGCAAGTACCCGCCGATGAACTATCTGCTTGCGTACCTGCCCGACGCGTACCTGAAAAAGATCGCCGATCACTTCGCTGCTGAACGGCCGCCGTTCCCGCAGCCGGCCACGCCCACTGTCGATGCCGCGACGCTCGCACTCGGTCAGACACTGGTGACGCATGGCGACCCCGCCCGCACGATTCCCGCCTGTGCAAGCTGTCACGGCGGTGCGCTGACCGGCATGGAGCCGGCCATTCCGGGCCTGCTCGGCCTGCACGCCAACTATCTGAGCGCGCAGCTCGGTGCATGGCGCTACGGCACCCGCAGTGCGGCTGCGCCCGATTGCATGAAGACGGTCGCCACGCGGTTGAACGAGCGTGACATCACGGCGGTCGCGGCATGGCTGGCGTCGCAGCAGGCGCCTGCGAACCCCTCGCCGGCCGCGGCTGGGTCGCTGAAGATGCCGCTTGAGTGCGGCAGCGTCCCTCACTAACCGGAGAACCGAATTGTCCGCTCTCCGACCCGTCACACCCTCTGGCACGCTCAGGATGCTCAGGACGCTCAGGACGCTCGCACGCACCGCCGGCCGCAGCGCGGCGCTCTTCTGTGCGGCATTCACGCTCGCGCATGCACAGGGCGCAACGCCTGCGCACAACGCCGAGCTGATTGCCCGTGGTGAATATCTCGCCCGCGCAAGCGACTGCATCGCCTGCCACACCATGCCGGCCGGCAAGCTGTTCGCGGGCACGCGTCCGATGGACACGCCGTTCGGCACGCTCTATACGCCGAACATCACGCCGGACAAGGAAACCGGCATCGGCACGTGGTCCGCCGACGACTTCTACAGGATGCTGCATGAGGGCAAGTCGAAGGATGGCTCGCTGCTGTATCCGGCGATGCCGTTCGCGTCCTATACGCGGATGACGCGCGCCGATTCGGATGCGATGTTTGCGTACCTGATGTCGGTGCCGCCGGTGCATCAGCCGAACCGGCCGCATGCGCTGCGCTTTCCCTTCAACAAGCGCGAGTTGCTGCTTGGCTGGCGCACGCTGTACTTCCGGCAGGGCGAATTCAAGCCCGATCCCACGCAGTCTGCCGAATGGAATCGCGGCGCGTATCTCGTCGAAGGCCCGGGTCACTGCGCGATGTGCCACACCGCGATCAATGCGCTGGGCGGCAGTTCGGCATCGAAGGCCTTCGAGGGCGGCCTGATCCCGATGCAGAACTGGTACGCGCCTTCGCTCACCTCGAACAGGGAGGCGGGCCTCGGCGACTGGAGCATCGAGGATATTTCCGATCTGCTGAAGAGCGGCGTCTCGAAGCGCGGCGCGGTGTATGGACCGATGGCGGAAGTCGTCTATGACAGCCTGCAGTACCTGAGCGATGAGGACATCCGCGCGATGGCGGTGTATCTGAAGAGCCTGCCGGAACGCAGCGGTCAGACGGCCACGAGCCCGAGCACCGCAGTGGCAGAGGAAAAGAACCTCCTGTTCCCGCTCGGCAAGAAGATCTACGAAGCGCAGTGCGCGGTCTGTCACGGCGCCGAAGGCAAGGGCAAGCCGCCGCATTTCCCGCCGCTTGCGCAGAACCAGTCGATCCTGATGACGTCGGCGGTCAACCCGATCCGCATGGTGCTGAACGGCGGCTACCCGCCGGGCACCGAGAAGAATCCGGAGCCGTACGGCATGCCGCCGTTCGCACAGACGCTGTCGGACGAGGAAGTGGCGGCGGTCGTCACCTTCATCCGCACGGCGTGGGGCAATCGCGGCGCGCCGATCACGGCGAGGGAAGCGAACCAGTTGCGTAGCGCCCCCCTGTATTGATGTCACTGAGTGAGCACAACGAGGCAGCCATGAGCGATTCCCCCTCCGACCGGACGCACAGCGCCGAAGATCAGGCGGTCGACGACATCGTGAGGCGTGGCCCGAGCGGCGCCATCGCGCTGGCGGGCACGGCGACCGCGATCGTCATCGGGCTGTGGTTTGCGTTTTACTTTTTCGTCTTCCTGCCTCGCGGCGTGATTCAGTGAGGCGCCCTGCATGGCCATGAACCCCGCACCCCACAGCCCCGACGCCGAAGAGGTCGCAGCGCGCATCGAGCGACGCTGGGCCATTCTGGTCGTCAGCATCATCGCGGTGCTGGTCGCGATGGTGATCTTCACCGGCCTGCACTGGGCGATGATGCCGCCGTCGCGCGTCGAGACCGTCGACCCGACGTCGCTGCATGTCTCCGGCGAATTCATCGAAAGCAACCTCGGTACGGCGCGCGAAAGCGATGGCTCGGTGACCGTGCGTCTGATTGCGCAGCAGTATTCGTTCACGCCGCAATGCATCGTCGTGCCGACCGACACGCCGGTGACGTTTCGTGCGACCAGCGCCGATGTCGTGCACGGTTTCCTGATCACCCACACCAATCTCAACTCGATGCTCGAACCCGGCTACATCTCGACCTTCAGGACGACCTTCGATCAGCCTGGTGAACACCTGATGCCGTGCCATGAATATTGCGGCGTCGGCCACCAGGACATGTGGGCGCACGTGCAGGTCGTCGACAAGGCGAAGTTCGCGCAGATGGCGGCCGCTTCGCGGAGGGTCAGCTGTGTTCAATAGCAAACGGGTCGTTCTCGCGCATTTCTGGCTCGCCTTCGCGTCGTTCGGCCTGGCGCTGCTGCTCGGCGCCTGGCAGATGATCGTTCGCAGCCCGCTGCATCCGTGGCTGAAAAACCCCGAGCTGTACTACCGCTCAGTGACCGCGCACGGTACGGCGATGGGCTACGTGTTTCCGACGCTGATCGCGATGGGCTTCGGCTACGCGGTGTCCGAACTGGCGTTAAAGCGCCCGCTCGTCGGTTTGAAGTGGGCATGGGCTGGCTTCTGGCTGGTGCTGGTAGGCACAGTCACGGCGCTGGTGCCGGTCGCAATGGGCCTCGCGTCGGTGCTGTACACGTTCTATCCGCCGATGATCGGCAACGCGTTCTACTACATTGGCGTCGTGCTGGTCGTGGTCGGCTCGTGGATCTGGGTCGCGCTGATGGGCATCAACATGAGCGTCTGGAAGCGCGAGAATCCCGGCAAGCCGGTGCCGCTCGCGATGTTCGCCACCGTGGCGGGCGCCTACCTGTGGGGCTGGACGGCGGTGGGCGCGGCGCTCGAACTGCTGTTTCAGATCCTGCCTGTCGCGCTTGGCTTCACGACCACGATCGACTCCGGTCTGGCCCGCGTGTTCTTCTCGTGGACGCTGCACGCGATCGTCTACTTCTGGCTGATGCCGGCGTATATCGCGTACTACACGATCATTCCGCGCGCGATCGGCGGGCGGCTGTACAGCGATTCGATGGCGCGCGTGTCGTTCATCCTGTTCCTCGTGGTGTCGATGCCGATCGGCATTCACCATCTGTTTGCCGATCCGCAGGTCGGCTCCGGCTTCAAGTTCATGCACTCGGTGTTCACCGCGCTCGTCACCGTGCCGACGCTCCTGACGGTGTTCACGATCAGCGCGTCGATTGAGATCGCGGCGCGGCTGCGCGGCGGCAAGGGCGCGTTCGGCTGGCTCAAGGCGCTGCCCTGGGACAACCCGATGATGCTGGCGGTCGCATTCTCGTTCGTGATGCTCGGCTTCGGCGGCGCGGGCGGCATCATCAACATGAGCTACCAGATGGATTCGACGATCCACAACACGCAGTGGATCACCGGGCACTTCCACCTGATCTTCGCGGGCGCGATCGTCATCATGTACTTCGTGATCGCGTACGACCTGTGGCCGCATCTGACGGGCCGCGCGGTGACGAGCCTGAAGCTGATGCGCCTGCAACTGTGGCTGTGGTTCATCGGCATGATCGTGACCACGTTCCCGTGGCATTACGTCGGCATCCTCGGCATGCCGCGCCGTATGGCGTTTTACGACTACACCGATCCGCAGATCGCGGCTCAGGCGGTCTGGGTGGCGATGTCGGCGGTGGGCGGGGTGATCCTGGTGATCTCGGCGATCCTGTTCTTTGTGATCCTGTATCGCACGCAACGCGGGCCGCGCATCACAGTTACGGAATACCGTTTCGCGACCGCCGTGCATGAGCCGAAGACGCTGCCTGTCGCCTTGAACAGCTTCGGCCTGTGGCTTGCGCTGATGATCGGGCTCACAATTGCGAACTACGGCTATCCGATCGGAGAACTGCTGTCGCATCCCGAGACCTCGGTGCCGGCCGTGCCGATTGGAGGACCGCGATGAGCAACGAACAACTGTTCTCGCTGCGCAATCCCTGGTTCAGGGTGACGGTTGGCGCGACGATCGCGGTGGTGGTGTTCTCGCTGGTCGTGGGCTTCATATGGCTGCCTTCGGTCAAGCAGGATGCGCCGTTCCAGGGGCTGTGGAACGCGATCTGCAGCGCGGCCGGGGTGCCGCAGAAATGGATGGCGGGCGTCGAAACCATCGAGCCGGCCTTCCACACCAGCACCGCTGAAATCACGCCGCAACTGTTGACGCATCCGACTGCCTTGTCGATCGGCCGGGGCGCCACGCTGGCGATGCGCTGCACGATGTGTCACGGCGAACGCGGCATGAGCGACGCGAATTCGCCGAATCTCGCCGGGCAGTATGCGGTAGTCATCTACAAGCAGTTGCTCGATTTTCAGTCGGGCGCACGGACCAATGCGGTGATGTCGCCGATGGTCAAGAATCTGAGCGATGAGGAGATGCGCGACGTCGCCGCGTACTACGCATCGCTGCCGCGCCCGAGGCTGGCTCCCGGCGAGAACCCGCCGATGCCGGACATCGTTGCGCACGGTTCGCCGATGCGTAACATCGCGCCGTGTGCGTCCTGTCACGGCGGCGTCGACAACAAGGCAGGCAGCCCATGGCTCGAAGGGATGCCAGCGGCGTACATCAAGGCGCAGTTGACGGCTTTTGCTTCAGGAACGCGCCACAACGACATCAGCGAGCAGATGCGCAATGTCGTACGGCATATGACGCCGCAGGAGGTCGAGGCCGCGGCTGCCTACTATGCTGGCGCTCACCCTGAGGAGCGATGATTTCCGGGGCTTCGCGCCGCGTGCGGCATGAGTTCAGGCGTCTCCCGTTGACGGGTTTCCACGCTTGCCAGTCGTCATTGCGGGTTGCCGTTACGTCGTGACGAAGCGTTCGCCGAAGCGACATCAATGGGCGCGTGCGCCTTTGGCCTTTTGTGTTTCTGCGGGCGGTTGCTGTTCCTCTACTGCCTCAGCGCCTGGCTGCTTCGCAGGCGTCGGCTCCTGTGAGCCGTCAGCCGCCGCAGTCAAAGCCCCTTCGCCCCGTACAAGCACGCTGCGCTGTGGATTCGAGATCTCGATCCCGCGTTGCTGGAAGAGGTCGAGGACGCGCCGGTTGAATTCACGCTGCACCCCCCAACGCGCGGTGTCGCGGCACTGGATCTGTCCGGTGAGTGTGACCGACGCGCCGTCCACCGCGTCGACGCCCCAGAAGGCGAAGTCGGACAGGATGCCGTTTTTGAACCTGTCGTCGTTGCGCAGCGAGGCACCGATTTCCTTCAGCGTGGCGATCGCGAGATCGACGTCCTGTCCGTACGCGACGCTGACCTTTACCGCCGCATTGCCGAGCCCCCGGTTCGTGTTGTTGACCGTCGACACCGAACTGAAGGGCACGGTGTAGAGCGAGCCGTCGCTGCCGCGCAGACGCACCGTACGGATCGACAGATATTCGACCGTGCCGGACACACCCGCCAGCGTGACCCAGTCGCCGACCTGCATGGCGTTTTCCATCAACAGGAAGATGCCGGTGATGAAGTCCTGCACGAGTTTCTGCGAGCCGAAGCCGAGCGCGACGCCAAAGATGCTCGCACCTGCGAGCAGCGGCGCGGTGTTGACGCCAAGCTCGGAGAGACCCGTCAGCACGACCACCAGCGCAATCACGACGAAGAGCGCGGTGCGCAACATGGGCAACAATGTGCGCAGGCGCGCGGCGCGCACGAAATCACCGCTCGACGTCCAGAGCGCGAGCCGTTGTTCGACGGACGCGTTGACCGCTTCCCATACGAAGAGCGCGATCACCGCGGCGATCGCGATCGTCACGAGCGCCGACGCGAGCCGGTGGCCGATCGTGCCGGGATGAAACAGTTGCCACAGGTTCAAACCCCATACCTGCAGCAGCGCGAGCGCGGTGACGACCACGATCAGCGTAGAAAGCACGCGGCGCAGCAGCGGATAGTAGCGATACGCATGCTGCTGGGCGATCGACCGTTCGTCTTCCTCTTCGACATTGAACACGCGGCCGAGCGCGCCGAACACGACGATCGAAACGACTCGCGCAGCGACCAGCACCGCAATCGAGATCCCGCCGAGATGCAGCAACGCCTCATAGCCATTGCGCACGTCGAGCGCCCACACGAACCAGAGCGCCATCACGACAAACACGGCGAGGCCGGCCCACACGTCGGCCAGCCAGTTGCCGATGAACGCCAGCGAAGGAAGCGCCGCACTGCGTTCGCGGATGCGCGCGGCAACGGGGCGGCGGCATTGCAGGATGAGGATCGACACCATCACGTGCGTGACGAGCGCGACGGTTTTCACGATCGCGAGATGGGCGTCGTCGTTCATGCCCAGGTGCACGGCGACTTCCGCCACACCCGTGCCGACGCCGATCACGACCGCAATCCAGACGACCCAGCGATGCGTGAGCGCAGCCCAGCGGTCGCCCATTCGCCACAGACGCAGCGCCGGTGCGTCGGGCTGCAGGAAAAAGCGGCTGATGATCACGGCCCCCCGGCACGCGACGTAGATGTCGATCAGCGCGTCGAGCGCACTGCCAGCGGGCGTGCCGTCATCGGAGAGCACGGACATCAGCGCGCTCGCCACAATCACGAAGACGACGAGCGGTATCAGCCGGAACAGCGTATGCAGCAGTGCGCCGGGCAACCGCCGTAACACCGACAAGGGGTGTGTGATGCGCCATTTGCCGCTCGCGCCTTCGACTTTTTCGTCAAGGGGATGGGGCGCGCCGCTGACTGCTTCGGCGGTCGCGACGGCCAAGGCGTGCGCGTCCGCCTCCTGTTCACTTTCCCTTGCTTCACGGAGGTTGTTCGCGCTGCGCCTGGCCGTCGACTCAGACGCCTTGCGAAGCACACGGCCAGTCAGCCATTCGAGCGCGAGGGCGGGCAGCAGCGCGGCGAGCAGAGTCCATGTGACCCGGCCGAGCATCGCATGTCCTTGCGGACTGGCCAGTTCGTCATGCCACCATGCGCGTACCGACGCCACGTCGAGCAGCGCTGCCACCGAGCGGCGCAGCGCCGAGCCGACATTGGCGAGCCAGTGCGCGCCCTGGCGCGCAAGTTGCGAGGCGAGGCCGTTCCGCTGAAGTGCCTCTGCGACGCCGCTGGCCGTGCTGCTCGCCGGTTCGGCGGCGGAAGCCCCCGCCGGCGCCGACGCCGACGCCGGCACGGCGCTGAGCGCGCCAGCCGCGACAACCGCGCGCAGCGTGTCCTCGATCTGGGCGCGCCGTTGCGGGTCGTTCAGCACATCGAGTGCCTGGCGGGCCTGATCGGGTGTCAGTGCGACCGCTGGCGTGGCCGAAGCGCCGCCAGCGGCAGCAGCCGCCGACGTTGACGAAGCGGCAAACGCTGACAGCGCGAACGTGACCAGAAAACAGGCAATCAGTAATTTACGCATGGTGTGGAGAAGACGGGGAGTCAGATGCGCGACGTACGCGCCGGAGTGCGGGCCGGTACACCTGCCCATTCAACCGACAACGGCCCGCGCACACAAGTTCCTGCCGGATTGACCTGATCCGGCCCTCGGGCGGGGTCCGGCGGCGGCTATCGCGTGCGGTCCGCCGGGCGGCAATCAGGCCGCTTCCCGCTGTCGGAGGAGGCCTTCGCGCAGATATCGCGCGAATTCCTGTGCGGCGGCTTCACCGCCGTGGCGGGGCAAATGCAGGTTGATCGAAAAGTTCGGCAGCGCGGGCAGGCCGGCGTCCGCGCCGAGGATGTCGAGGTCGGCGGGCACCGTCGAGGCCAGCCATGCGGTGACGGCGAGATCCGTCCGCACTGTCGCGGTCGTCGCCTCGATGTTGCCATTCTCGAACACTGTCCGCCATTCGAAACCCTGGTCGCGCAGCGCGGCAAGCACCACCGGGCGGAACGCGCAGGTGTCGGTGACCATCGACACGGGAAGGGGGCGTTTCAGACGCGCACGGCCACCGCGTGCGCCGACCCACACCAGCGGCTCGACGCGCAGACATTCGCCGGTTGTCGCACCAACCGGTTCTTCGATGATCGCGAGATCGATGTCCCCTGCGGCGAGCGCATCGGCGAGTTCCGGCGACGACCCGCAGACGAGCGAAATGTCGATCTGCGGCCACGCTTCCGTGTATGCCCTGAACACCGGCGCAAGCGTCGTGCCAACGAGGTCATACGGTACGCCGAGCCGCACGCAGCCCTGCATTGCGCTCGCGCTCATCTCTGCCCAGATTTCGTCGTTCATGCCGAGCAGGCGCCGCGCCTTGCCGAGTAGCCGCTCGCCGACCGGCGTCAACCTGAGGCCGCGCCGGTCGCGCTCGAACAGGGTACAGCCCAGCGCTTCTTCAAGCCGCCTGATCTGCTGGCTGACCGCGCCCTGCGTCAGGTGCAGGCTGTTGGCCGCGACCGTCATGCTCGCGCTGTCGGCGGCCGTGACGAACGTGCGGACGAGGGTGATATCGAGGTTCCTTGCCATGCTCAGCATTATATTTACTAATGCATGACATTCAAGAATATGGTTTCCCTAATGCTGGGCGGCGGCCTACAGTCTGACATCGTGTCAATAACCACGCGCAGCCATGCTCCCCGTCAATTCCGTCGCACCGTTGATCCTGTTTGCTGTCGTGTCCACGCTGACACCCGGCGCCGCGACCACGCTCGCGACCGCCTCGGGCGCGCGGTTCGGTTTCCGTCGCTCGGTGCCGTTGATGGCTGGCGCCGCGGCGGCCCTGGCGTTGCTCGCGGCGGCAGTCGCGGCCGGACTCGCGGGCGTGCTGCTCGCCGCGCCATCGCTTCAACTGGCGATGAGGCTGGCCGGCAGCGCCTATCTGTTGTGGCTCGCCTGGAAGATCGGCCGCAGCGGCGCACCTGAATTCGATACCGACGTGGCGGTGCCGCCCACCTTCATCGGCGGCGCCTGCGTGCTCTGGTTGAATCCCAAAGGCTGGGCGATGGCGTTCGGCGCGGCGGCTTCGTTTTCGGTGCTGGCCGACGGGCCGCTGCATCTCGCGGCGCTGCTCGGCTCGGCGTTGGGTCTGGCGGCAGCCATGTCGTTGTGCCTGTGGTGCGTCGCCGGGGTGCTGCTCGCCCGTGTTCTGAAAACCCCGCGGCAATGGCGGATGCTCAATATCGCATTGGGCTTGCTGCTGGCCGTGTCGATTATTCCCATGTGGAGCAAATGATGAGCAAGTCCGTTTTTGCGGAAACAGTCGATCTGTCGGCCGCCTTCGAGGCGGTCCATGAGCACTGGTCGCCGAAGGTCGTGGCGCAGGTCAACGACCAGTACGTCAAGGTGGCGAAGGTGCAGGGCGAGTTCGTCTGGCACAGCCATGATGGGGAGGACGAATTGTTCTGCGTCGTGCGCGGTAATCTGAAGATCGAGTACGAGCACGGCCGCACGGTAAATCTCGCGGCCGGGTCGATTCATGTGGTGCCGCGCGGCACGCTGCACAAACCCATGGCCGACGACGAATGCTGGATCGTCCTGATCGAGACGGTTACCACGAAGCACACAGGCGACGTCGATACTCCGTTGACGAAGACGCTGGCACAACAGCTTGCGTAAGTGTTCGGACTGGTCGCCGCGTCATGCGCTGATGAACCATCGAATCAGCACTGTCAAGGTGAGCGAGAGACTCACGATGATGACGGCCGCAAAACCAGGACCGAACAGATGCACCGTGAGCGCGGCGCGTTCGTCGAGCGGATCGGAGGGATCGGGCCGATCGAACGGACCGGGCGCATCGGCATGCATGTCAGGGTGCATGTCGCTCGCGTGCGGGCCGGTGCAGGGACCAGGCGGAGATTGTCTGGCAGGCATCGCTCACTCCCTCGGTGCATCACACGGGAAAGCTTGCGCGCACGCGGTGATTACCGCAAAGCATGATCGGATATATCTGCGATAAGAATCCGACATGGTCGAGCGTTCCGGGCCGCTCGACCGCAAATGCCATCGGTGTGTATCGGGTTTCAGCGCCGCTTGCGGATGCCGGAAGGGTTCGCGCTCCCAGGCAATCGCTGTTCATCTGCGTCAACTGGCGGGAGCGAGGCTGATTACTCCAGCCGCCATGCAACCCGCCCGGCGCGCAGGCTGCGCAATGTCAACGTGGCGAGCGTGCCGGTGACGATAGCTGTGAACAGATAGAGGCCCGCGGGCCCGGTGAGTCCCATCATCGCCGATGCGAGCGTCGGGCCGCAGCTTGCGCCGATCGCGAAGATCATCAGGAGCCCCGCGCTGACTGCAATCCGCTGCGATGCAAGAATGCTGTCGTTGACATATGACGTAACGACGCCATAGAGCGAAAACACGACGCTGACATAGAGGTACCCGATCGCTTCGGCGAACGCGCCGCTATGGAACAGAAACAGCAGCACGCTGCACGTCCCGGACAGCAACGCGATGCCAAGCATGATCAGCCGGCGGTCGAAGCGGTCCGCAAGACGCGCGACGGGCCATTGCGGAAGGAGCGCGGCGAGCAGCGCAAAGCCCATGAAATGCGACACATCGGCTACGGGATAGCCGACGTGCCGCATGAACACCGGCTGCATGGTGTAAAAGCCGCTGTTGAGCATGCCGGCTGCGAGACACCCGAACGCGCCGAGCGGCGCGAGCCGGAACGCCGTGCGCAAACCGGAGAAGCCGAGCGCGAGCCGTGCGGTGCCGGTAGGGCTGTCGTGATCCGCATGCGCGACCGGCGCGGTATTGGCCAGCGCGACCGGAATCAGCGACGCCGAAAACAGCGCGCTCACCACGCTGAACAGGATAAAGCTGGACGTATCGGCAAGACCGATCAGGAACTGTCCCGTGCCGACGCCCAGATAGTTCGTGATCAGATACGCGGAAAATACGCGGCCACGCTGCGCATTGCTTGCCACCGCATGCAGCCAGCTTTCGACGACCGTGAAGATACCGACAAGGCAGAACCCGGTAATGAACCGCAGTGCGACCCATACGGCCGCCTCGCTCCAGAGCGGATAGCCGAGCGCGCAGCACGCCGACGCGGCAGCGAAGGTCACGAACGCCCGATGATGGCCCACCCGTCCGATCAGGACGCCGCCCCACAGCGCCCCGATCAGAAACCCCACGTAGTACGCCGACTGCACGATACCGACGACGATCGAGGGCGTCTGCTGCTGGATCAGACGCAGCGAAATCAGTGTGCCGAGCAGGCCGTTGCCGGTAATCAGGATGGCGTAGCCGACAAGCAGGCTGACTGTGGATTGCAGGCTGTCCGGCGTGGCGGCCGATGAAGTGGGTGCGGCCGGCGGCGCGGCGTCGAGGGGCAGGTCGCCGGCCGGGAACGGCACGTCGCTTGCGCCGAACGGCTTGACCGATGCGGATGGCTGCAGGTCGTCCGGCAAGGAGGACATGCCCGCCTGGTCGCGGGTCCATGATTCGTTCGCCGGTTTCATCGTGAGCGCCTTGTGCCGGACAGTGAGGGTCGTGCTTCCGACTGTACTGGCTGCTGGCGCGGCGGCATCGCACCAATGCGACGCTGACTTGCCGGGAAGCGACGTTCTGGAGCGGCGATCTTACCCTGCAACCGATCCGGCGGGAATGCCGAACGTACCGTCGACCACCTCCGCGAACGTACGTTCCTCGCGAAGAATGAAGCGCTTCGTCTGCGCCAGCCTGAAGTTCGCGAGCGACTCGGGATCGGTCTTCAGCCGCGCGCGATAGGCTTCGTAGGCCGCGAGACTGTCGAAGGCGATCAAGCCCCACGCGATGTCGTTGGTGCCTTCGTGAGGCAGGAAGTAGCCGACCAGATGGCCGCCGCAGCGCGGAATAATGCGGCCCCACTGCTCGGCATATTCCTTGAAGACATCGCGCTGGAAAGGGTCGATCTGGTAACGGATGAAGCAGGTGATGGTCATGTGTGCGCTCCCCTGGGACCGGCCCGGCAGGTGTCCGGGCATGTTTGCAGTATGCGCACCGCAGAACGGGAACGTTTCACGCGAAGCTGAAGCATGGATGTCGAATCCGCCAACCTGTAGTCAGTCTGGAGATTCAGGGGCGTTCGAACCAGCGTCCGGCGCGGACACGCCGCTGTCGGAGTCCGCCTTTTCATCGTGCGGTGGCACGTCAAACGCAATGAAGCCAAGAATCAGCCGCACCATCTGATCCTCGAATGCCGCGGTCCTGAGCAATTCCGGCCGTTCGAGCGACGTGGCAAGCACGACCCCGGAAATCGCGCGAAACAGCACGAACCGCGCTTCATCGGATGCGATCCGCTCGCCGAGTTCCGGGTTTTCGTTCTTGAGCGCGTTCGAGATCAACGCGAAATAGTTGCGCATGCCTTGCGCCAGTTCAGTGTACGCGGGCGCATCCGCCCACTCGGCACGCAGAATGCCGTAAAGGCGTGGGCGCTCGCCAATGAACTCCGTCATCACGCGAATCATCCGTCGTGTGTTGACGCCTGTGCCGAAGTGCGCCGGGTTTTCGAGCACTGTCTCCATCATCGACGTAAGGCGTGTGAGTTCGCGCAGCGCGAGCGCTTCGACGAGACCTTCCTTGTTCGGAAAGTACTGATAGACCGCACCGATGCTGAAGCCCGCGATGTCCGCGACGCGCTGCGTGGTCACGCTACTGCTGCCGTGGTTTTCCAGTATCCGCGCAACGGCTTCGAGGATGGCATCGCGCGCAAATGTCGAGCGCGCCTGCTTCGGCCGTCGGCGGGCGGGCGGAGTGTTGTTCTTTGTAATTTTGAAACCTCGTTGATGCTGGCTGACGAAAGCGCAAGTCGTCCCGCGCTGGTGTCACGACAGTGCAACGGCCGTCTTGCCCGCCCTTTTCTGAATCCCCGAGGCGATGGCTGACCGGCTGTTCTTCGCTGCGAAGTCTATCTGGAACGCCGCAAGCGCGCGATCGAAAAAGTATCCCATCGAATCAAAGGTTTACAGCAATGCAAATCGCATATTCAGTGTTTGAATGTGCGCTACCGCTTATGCGAGCGCAGCATCGCCGCCGCGCAGGCTGCTCCGGCGAATGCGCATGCCGCGGATACCAGCGCCACAGCCCGCAGCGCGGCGCTGATCGCATCGGCTTGCGCGACCGCCAGCGGCGTGTGAGAGGGCGCCTGCAGGCCGCCGGCGGCAGGGAGCGCGGCGGCTTGCGGCTCCAGCAACTGCCCGCTTCGGTGCGTGTCGAGTGGGACGTTCAGGTCATGAAGCCGCGTCGACAGCACTGCGTTATGCGACCACACGAACACGATGCCCAGCACCGCAATCGCCAGCAACCCGGCCACGCGCGCCACCGCGTTGTTGATGCCGGAGGCGACGCCGGTGCGCTCGCTCGCGACGGCGGTCATCACGGTGGTCGTGAGCGGCGCGACGGTGATCGTCATGCCAAGCCCGATGACGGCCATCGCGGGAAAGAAGCCGCTCCAGTATGTTCCGCTGGCAAACGGCAACGCGAGCATCGCGAAGCCTGCACCTGCAACGACGGGTCCCACGGTCAGCAGCGCGCGCGGTCCGAAGTGCGCCGTGAGCCCGCCCGTGAAGCGCGACAGCAGGCCGATGATCACCGGCACGGGCAAGAGCGCCGCGCCGGCTTGCGTGGCGCTGAAGCCATGCGCGCGGATCAACGTGAACGGCAGGAAAAAGAACACACCGCTCAGGCCGAAATAAAGCAGCAGGGTGACGACATTCGCACCGACGAAGTCGCGCGAGCGAAACACATCGAGCGGCATCATCGGATTGCTGCTGTGCCATTCGATCGCGATGAACGCGATCAACACGAGCACGCCGATCCCGATCGAACCGAGCACCAGCGAATGAACGAGGCCGCGCGACGAAGCGATCGTCAGCCCATAGGTGAGCGCGGCAAGCCCGCCTGCGGCGGTGAGCGCGCCGGGCCAGTCGAGTTGACGTGGCCCATCGGCCTTGTGACTGTTGGGCACCGACATGACAGCCAGCAGGATCGTGACGCACGCGAGCGGCACGTTGAGAAAGAAAATTGCGCGCCATGAGAACGCGTCGACGAGCCAGCCGCCCGCGACCGGCCCGACTGCCGAGGTGATCGCGCCGACGCCCGCCCATGTGCCGATCGCCTGCCCGCGTTCGCGATCATCGAATACGGCGCCGATGATCGCGAGACTGCTCGGCACCAGCATGGCGGCGCCGATGCCCTGCACGGCGCGCGCGGCGATCAGCGTGCCGGACCCCGGCGCCACGCCGCATGCCACCGAGGCGAGCGTGAAGAGTCCGATGCCTGCGACGAACACCGTGCGCCGGCCGAGCAGGTCACCCATCGAACCGCCCACCAGCACCAGCGAGCCGAGAAAGAGCAGGTAAGCGTCGACGACCCACTGGATCGCCGCGACGCTCGCGCCCAGTTCGGTTTGAATCGACGGCAGCGCGACGTTGACGACCGAGCCGTCGATGAACGCCATGCTTGAGCCGAGGATGGTCGAGGCGAGCGCCAGTCGCTTGCGCATGCACGGGCGATCCACCGTGGTCGGTTGCGTGCGGATGACGAGTTCATCGCACGGGGTGGCTTGCGCGGCGACGGCGTGCGTTACGCGGCGCGGCTTGGCGAGACGATCCGGATCGGCCACGGGCACCCCTGCGCGGAAAGTGAGCCACCAGCATAACAATCCGCGTCAACGAGCGACAGGCGTACTGAGGCGCATTTTTAGCCGATCGTCGAAATTTTCGCCGCGCGCCATGAGCGGGTCTTGTGAGCGTATCGCGCGGCACGCAGCGATCTGGGCCAAAATGCCCCTTTTACCGATCTGTTTCGACCGACTCCAGTCAGAGCATGGCGCTGAACAACCTGTTACGAAAGCTCGACCTCACGACGCTGCAACTGTTTCTGGCGGTCTACGAAGAGCGCACGCTCACGCGCGCGGCCGAGCGCGAGGCAATCGCGGTGTCCGCCGCGAGCAAGCGGCTGCTCGAACTCGAACACGCGGTGGGCTCCGCACTGTTCGTGCGCAAGGCGCGCGGCATGGAACTCACACCTGCCGGCGAGACCTTGTTGCACCACGCGCGCCGCGTGCTGCGCGACATCGAGAACATCGGCCTCGAACTCGCCGAGCATGCAACGGGCGTGATCGGCTACGTGCGCATGATGGCGAACCTGTCGGCGATCGTCGAATTTCTGCCTGAGGATCTGCGCGCCTTTCTCGCGATCAACGACCGGGTGAGGATCGAACTCGAAGAGCGGCCGAGCGGCGGCGTGATTGCGGCCGTCGCCGGCAGTCTGGTCGACCTCGGCATCTGCTCCGGCGATGCGGATACTCGCGGAATGCACGTTACGCACTACCGGCACGATCGCCTCGTGATTGTGATGCGCGACGACCATCCGCTTGCTGGCCGGGATAGCGTGACGTTTGCAGACACGCTCGACAGCGACCACGTCGGCCTGCACGCGGCCAGTTCGATCAACATGCGCACCCATCTCGCCGCGCGTCAGGCAGGCAGGCCCTTGCGGCTGCGCATCCATGTGCCGGGGTTCGACGCCGTGTGCCGCATGGTGCAGGCGGGCATGGGGCTCGGCGTGCTGCCGCTCGATGTCTACAACGCGATCGGGCGTTCGCTGGGTCTGACGGCCGTGACGCTCGATGAAGAGTGGGCCGCGCGCAGCCTCATCATCGTTGTGCGCGATGTCGACGCGCTCTCGCCTGTGAGCCGCCTGCTGTTCGACCACCTGAGTACCGTCGAAGGACGCACGAGCCGCACCCCGCTTCGCTGAGCGAGCGTTCGCGTTTCGCGAACGCTGCTTGCCGAAATGCGGTTGGACGCGGTGACGGGTGCGCTCCTAAGCTGTCTCCCATTCGAGATACAGTCAGGAGACAGCACCATGAGTGGCCCCCTCGAGGGTATCCGTGTCATCGAAATCGGCACGCTCATCGCCGCACCGTTCGCCGCCAGGATGCTTGCGGAATTCGGCGCGGAAGTCATCAAGATCGAAGCGCCGAATGACGGCGATCCGCTGCGCAAGTGGCGCAAACTCCATGAAGGCACGTCGCTGTGGTGGTATCTGCAGTCGCGCAACAAGAAATCGATTTGCGTCAATCTGAAATCGGCTGATGGCATCGACGTCGTCAAGCGGCTCGCGGCGGACGCCGACATCGTCATCGAAAATCTTCGTCCCGGCGCACTCGAACGGCTCGGTCTCGGCTGGGACGTGCTGCACGCACTCAACCCCAAGCTGACGATGGTGCGTATCTCCGGATACGGTCAGTCCGGCCCGTATCGCGACCGGCCAGGCTTCGGCGCGATCGGCGAAGCAATGGGGGGCATCCGCTACACGACAGGCGAGCCGGATGGTGCACCGGCGCGCGTCGGCGTGAGTCTCGGCGATTCGCTTGCGTCGCTGCATGGCGTCATTGGCGCGCTGATGTCGCTCCTGCGCGTGAAGACCGGGCAGGGCGACGGACAGGTCGTCGATGTCTCGCTCGTCGAAAGCGTGTTCAACCTGATGGAAAGCCTCGTACCCGAGTACGACCTGCTTGGCCATGTGCGCGAACGCAGCGGCGGCGCCTTGCCCGGCATCGCGCCATCGAATACCTATCCGAGCGAAGACGGAGGTTATGTCGTGATCGCCGGCAACAGCGATCCGATCTTCCGCCGTCTGATGAACCTGATCGGCCGCCCGGACCTTGCCGACGATCCGTCATTGGCGCACAACGATGGGCGCGCGGCGCAAAGCACGATGCTCGATCAGGCAATCTCCGCGTGGACCTCGCATCACTCGACGGATGACATTCTCGCCGCGCTGGAACAGGCCCAGGTGCCCGCCGGCCGCATCTATTCGATCGAGGACATCGTCGCCGATCCGCACTATCAGGCGCGCGGGATGCTGTTGCAGGCGAGCCTGCCGGATGGCACATCCGTGAAGATGCCGGGCATCGTGCCGAAGCTGTCGGACACGCCGGGCGAAGTGCGGTGGCCAGGACCGACGCTCGGCGAACACACCGGCACGGTGCTCGCTGGACTCGGTTTCGATCCTCACGAAATCGAGCGGCTTCGCCGCGAAGGAGCCGTGCAATGAACGCGTTCAATCACACACTGCAGGACCGGCTCATCGTCCAGGAAGTCGCGCCGCGTGACGGGCTTCAGATCGAACCCACATGGGTTGAGACCGACGACAAGATCGCCTTGATCGACAGCCTCTCGACGGCCGGTTTCACGCGCATTGAAGCAGGCTCGTTCGTCTCGCCGAAAGCGATTCCGGCGCTCCGGGACGGCGAGGCCGTGTTTCAGCGCATCAGGCGCGCTCCGGGCGTGATCTACATTGCGCTGATTCCGAACGTGAAGGGTGCCGAGCGTGCGATCGCCGCCCGCGCCGACGAGCTGAATCTGGTGATGTCCGCCAGCCAGACGCACAACCGCGCGAACATGCGGATGAGCTGCGAGCGCTCGCTGAGCGGCTTCGGCGATATCGTCGCGCTTGCCAAGGGATCGCCCGTCACACTCAACGGCACGGTGGCGACCGCGTTCGGTTGCCCGTTCGAAGGAACGATCGACGAAAACCGTGTGCTGGCCATTGTCGATGCGTATCTCGAACTCGGCATGCACGGCATCACGCTCGCCGATACCACCGGCATGGCGAATCCGCGTCAGGTTGCGCGGCTCGTCGCGCGGGTGCTCGAGCGCATCGGGGCAGATGCGCTGACCCTGCATTTTCACAACACGCGCGGCCTTGGGCTTGCCAATGTGCTGTCGGCTTACGAGGCGGGCGCGCGCCGTTTCGATGCGGCGCTCGGCGGCCTCGGCGGATGCCCCTTTGCGCCCGGCGCGTCGGGAAACATCTGCACGGAAGATCTCGTGAACCTGTGCAACGAAATGGGTATTCCGACCGGCATCGATCTGGCCAGGCTGATCGGGCTGTCACGCGGATTGCCCGCGTTGCTGGGGCATGACGTACCCGGACAGCTGGCCAAAGCCGGCCGCAATGGCGATCTGCACCCTGCGCCCGAGTACGTGCGCAGCATCGTCTGAACCCGCAACTTTCTTCAGCAAAGATACGACCGGACGGCCCGTCAGCCAGTCCGGCACGGAGACAAGCATGAGCGACCTGAGTGCCGTCAAGGCAGACATTCTTCCGGAAACCAGCGAGGGGACGAGCGCGATTATTCGCAAGGTCGCGTGGCGGCTGATGCCGCTCATCATGATCTGCTACCTGTTCGCGTTCTTCGACCGCATCAACATCAGCTTCGCAAAGTTCCAGCTACAGACGGATCTCGGCTTCAGCGATACCGCGTATGGCCTTGGCGCGAGCCTCTTTGTGATCGGCTACGTGCTCTTTGAAGTGCCGAGCAACATGATGCTGTACAAGGTCGGCGCGCGGCGATGGATCGCGCGCATCATGATTTCGTGGGGGCTTGCGACGGCGGCGATGGTGTTCGTCAGCCACGAGTGGCAGTTCTACGGCCTGCGTTTTCTGATCGGCGCGATGGAAGCGGGCTTTGCGCCCGGCGTGCTGTACTACCTGACGCTGTGGTTTCCGGCCAGCTATCGCGGGCGCATCACATCGCTGCTGTTCCTCGCTTCGGCGTTTTCCGGGCTGGTGGGGGCGCCGCTTTCCGGGCTCGTTCTCAGTCATCTGAGCGGCGTATGGGGTATGCCCGGCTGGCACTGGCTGTTCCTGCTCGGCGGCCTGCCGTGCGTTCTGCTCGGCGTGCTGGTCCTGAAGCTGTTGAAGGACCGCATCGAGGATGCCGGCTGGCTGTCGGGTGCGGAGAAGGTGTACCTCTCTGCACGGATCGCGCAGCAGCAGCCGCGCCACACCGGCGGTCATTCGCTGTTCGGGGCGATCAGGACGCCCGGCTTCCTGACGCTTGGGCTCATTTACTTCCTGATCCAGGTCGCCTCGTATGGTCTCAACTTCTGGGCGCCGCATCTGATCCGCGCCGCAGGCACGCAGAATCCCACGGTGATCGGTCTGCTGACGGCGGTCCCCTACGTGTGCGGCGCGATCTGCATGGTGGTGGTCGGCCGGATGTCCGATGCATCGGGCGAGCGACGGAAGTTTGTATGCGGCCTGCTCGTGATGGCTGCGCTTGGCTTCTTCGCAGCGGGCCTCTTCGACAAACAGACCGGCTTGCTGATCGTTGCGCTTGGCGTGATGGGCGCCGGGGTGGTGGCGTCGATTCCGGCCTTCTGGGCGCTGCCGCCGAAGCTGTTGACCGGGGCGGGCGCGGCGGGCGGCATCGCGCTCATCAACACGCTGGGACAACTGGGCGGGATCGTGAGCCCGGTGATGGTCGGACGCATCAAGGACGTGACCGGAAGCACGACGCCGGCGCTCTATGTGATCGGCGCGATGAGCCTGATCTGTGCGCTGATCCTGTTGTACGGCGTGCCCGCCGCACTGCGCAGCAAGGACTATCCGGCGGGGCGTTGAGCCGCTGAAGGCAGGTGACCGCGAGGCTTGCCGGTCAACTGCTTTCGTACACTAACAAGCGGGGGGCCATCACTGACTATCACCGATCCAGATTTTCCTTGATATCGAATGAAGCGGTAACGGTGCCATTGCTTGTGCCGAGTCGGCTTTGTATGGTGTATTCCTGTTTGACCCGCGCAAATGAGAGCGTTACACGCTCCCAATAATTGCCTCCCACACAGTCCGGCTCAACACCGCTAATGATCACATCGCCCATCGTGATTTTGAGGAAATCAAGCGGCACGCCGCCTGCCTTGCGTACACAGAGAATGACCTCAGGGATATGGCGGCCTGTGAGGCAGTAGCGCATGAGATTGGGGCTTGCGCGGTCGATCTGGTGGAGAAACTGAAGATCGTTGATAGTGGCTTTGCCAGCGCCGCCGCCCGAGCCCGACATCATTGACGATGGCTGGAACATTTTCCAGTGCCAACCAGTCACGTCAATCTCGCCTTCATGGACCTCATCCTGTGATTCGCCAGCAATGCCAGCAATCTTGATAAACATATCAGCCATGTACTCTTCGGTTTGTGTTTGGGATAGTCAGTGTGGGTGAGTGCATCGCCATGCAATGACGCTTGCGGGAACAACGATCACGGTGGCGAACAGATAGGCGATGATGAATAGCAGCAGGCTTAATGCGCCTTCAATGTCGTACGAATCGGGGTAATAGTGTGGGTCGGGCTCGACCTTGCGCAGCACCCATTCAATGCCGTGCTGAAGCCAAAGCGGCACATCCCATGAGATATGCAGAAAGAGCCCTGCGAGCAGATGGCCGAGAAGGAACCACACCACGAATGATGCGAGCCACCACCCGAGCACCGTGATGCGCCTCATCGGACTTCAACCTTGCCATATGCCTTCAGATCGCTATTGCCTGGCACTGGCATCGAAGGTGAAGAAAGCCGTATGTAGTGCTGCAGGCGCTCAAAGTCTTTCGGATTCTTCACGGTAATACATCCTTCGCTTAGGCGCATATCGCCTTCGGGGTGCAGGCGAAAGGCTCCGCGCCTGATGCCGTGAATGATCGTGGTATCACCGCCGTGGGCATTCCACAGCATGAACCATGTACGATGATCGGTGCTGGTGATGTGCGCCTTGATCCAGTCCCACAGCCACCCGAGTCGCCCGCCTGACTGCCGGTCGACCAGATAGTAGGTGCCTGGTGGCAGTGCACCCATATCGGGCATATCAACAGCGTTCGGATTGTCTCGCCCCTGCTTTTGCCCCGAATAGGCTTCGACCGAGCCGAAGCCCGCGCACGTCAATTGTGATGTTTCTCGATTATTGAGCGTGAAGGTGCAAAAAACGGTCATGTGTGGACCACCTCAACACGGCCTCGCTAAATGTTTCACTGCGTGCGATTGCGCGATAGAGAATGGGCGTGGATTTGTCGATATCCTTTTCAATCGAGAGCGGGTGATGAATGCGCGAGCCAGTGAGCATTCCGGTGTGTCCATCGGTGGGCGCATGCATGCCGTGCGCGATGCTCAATACCTCGATACTGCCTTCGCGGCCGAGCACTTCGCTTGATGCCCGTATCGGGGTACCGTCCGCAACTTTCAACCACAAATGCAAGGGACTTGCCATATAAGTGCTCCTGATTTGAGAAAGGAGGGCCACTTATAGCAGCTTTGTTCTGCAAATTATCTGGTGCGTGACAAAGATTAACGTTCTGACCAGCGAAATTTACGGCTTTAACAGAACTTTCCAACGTCAATTTTTTGTCAGATCTTAGACTTTGTTTCGGGATGGCAATAAAGGTAAGGCTCCTTCGTGTTGCAGGAGTCTAATAAAAATGGCATGGGACAAAGCCGGTGCTGTACATTACCTTCGTTCACACGCAGAGCCCCACAGCATAGGTCGGTGTGCGGAATATACCCGAAGGGCGATCGAGCGGGGCGGCATCTGGCTCATGCGCACTGGATCAGCGAAAAACAACGGCGCGTCGCTGGTCAGCGCTGGTTTTTATGAAGTACATGGAGAACCGCGAAGGGGCGATGTAGTGGTCATTCAGGCGACCGGCATTCACCATGACGGACATATGGCGATGTTCGACGGGCAGATCTGGATCTCTGATTTCAGGCAGATGCACGGCTTTTATATCCGGGACCGGAATACAGGGCTAATACGCCGTCTTATAAAATCTATCGGCACGACTGAGAATGAGAAAATATTTTCCGTTTTTCCTGGCCGCGCTCGCGCTGGTTGCCGGTCTGTGCCTGATGAAAGTCGCCACGGCCGGCGAGCCAAACGCGCCCGAGGCGACCGTCAGGGCGTTTTACACCTGGTATTTTGAAAGGCAGGCCGGGCCTTACCAGCTGACGGATAACGCCATATATCGCTATGTGGCAAAATCAACCGTCGATAACCTAAGGGACGATTTCAGGCATAACCGGCTGCCAGGTGAAAGCGATTACTTTACAAAGGTGCAGGATTACGACGAAAAGGAGTGGCTTCACAACATGGTTCTGCACCCAACCATCATGCTTGGCGAGGTAGCGGTTATACCTGTTACTTTTGGAGCAAAGGAAAAAACGGACGTGGTGGTCTTCGTGAGGAAGGAGGCGAGTCTCTGGAAAATAATCAAGGTCGAGAATACTGGTAATTATCTGGGTTACCATCAGTACGACCCGAAAGACTAGGCTCTGTTTACATTTACTGAAATGTGTTTACATCTTGTCTTTTGCACGAGTAGGACAGGATGGTTCGCACACCACTGAGTGACGATGTATGGAAGAAAGTCGATGCGATCTTGCCAGGCAAGGAAGGGGACAAGGGACGCACAGCAGCGGACAACCGCTGGTTCCTGGAGGCCGTTCTCTGGATTGCTCGTCCTGGCAGCCCGTGGCGCGACCTTCCAGCCGAATTCGGCCGGTGGCATACGGTGTATATCCGGCTCTCCCGCTGGCGACCCAAGGGACTCTGGCAACGGATTGTCCATGCGCTCGCAGGCGAGACAGTAATCGAGCACATCCTGATCGACTCAACTATCGTACGAGCCCACCAGCATTCGGCTGGTGCCTCACAAAAAGCGGTCCGCAAGCGCTCGGACGTTCCCGAGGTGGAGTGAGTACCAAGCTGCATCTGGCCGTGGATGCGGCTGGCTCGAATCGCAAGACCAAACGCCGCTACGATCGCACGCTGTATCGCACACGCGTTGTTGTTGAGCGCTTCTTCAACCGTATCAATCATTTTCGTCGAGTCTCCACGCGTTACGACAAGCTCGCGGACAGCTATCTCGTGTTTGCGTCCCTTGCCTGCGCGTTCGGGTCTTACGTTAAAACGTAAGCAGAGCCTGATACAGCATGAAGCCCCTAGATCTGACGCGTTTCGATCTCAACCTTCTGGTTGTACTTGAGGCGCTTTGGGCCGAAAGGCACGTCGGCCGCGCCGCCGAAAGATTGCATTTGTCCCAGTCCGCAACCAGCCACGCTTTATCGAGGCTGCGTACTGCTTTTGCTGATCAGCTTTTCATTCGTAACCCCCGCGGGATCGAGCCAACGCCGCTGGCGATCGAGTTAATGCCCCGAGTGGCGGCGGTGCTCGAGTCGGTCAGGCTCGTCGCCAGTCCACGTGGCCCGTTCGATCCAGGTCGTTTGCAAGCGATGCTCTCAGTGGCAGCCACTGATCACGCCATATTGACCGTCATCGCCCCTGTTCTGGCCAAGATCCAAGCCGCTGCGCCGGGTGCCGTGCTGAGGCTCAGGCCGGCCGATATCGAATCCGCTCTGCGCATGTTAGACACCGGCGATCTCGACATCGTAATAGGGTCGGGCTCTTTCGCCCAGATCCCGCAGCGTTTTGATTGCCAGCTTGTCCATAAGGAGCGTTTCGTCGGCATTGCGCGCAAGGGTCACCCAGCTCTGGTCAAGCGAGGCAAGAAGCTCCACATAGAATTAGATGACTTCGCTCGGCTGCCCCACATTCTGGTCTCGCCGCGCGGCGATACGCGGGGCGCTGTCGACGATGCGTTGGAGACCCTCGGTCGTACCCGCAAGGTGATCACCACCTGCCCCAGCTTTCTGGCTGTTCCTTTCCTGGTCGGCGCTTCGCAATCGATTGCCGTTATCGCCGAGCGAGTCGCACTGCGGATGCAGGATACCGCGCAGTTGAGCCTTTTTGAGCTCCCCTTGGCGTTACCAACGTGGGAGGTGCTCGTTATTCGAGCCCGGGGGCGCGCCAACGAACCCGCCGTTCAGTGGATTACGAACATGATGATCGCCGACTAAGCCTCGGCAGGGGCTTGCTGCCGTTGGAGCGACCAAGGGGCCATGAATCTTGTGCATCGACATGGTGTGTAAATGCCATTGGATCGAATGCCTCGGGCCTCCTAGAGTTCGGTTGTCGTTTATTCAACCCGCCAGGAGTACGCCATGAAAACAGACCCCACCTTGGTCATGATCCCTTGCTTCGCAGGAGCTCCGTGGCAGCTTGACCAGTTAACCTGCTTGCAGAGTCGCACCATGCGTACACTTCGTTTGCCGGACGACGTGTGCGAGCTGGAAACGTTGGCTGACTTCATCGCTGACCAGGTGAAGGACCTCGAGAGCTATGTGTTAGTGGGCGATTCGTACGGCGCGGTCTCCTCGATCGCGGTTGCGACGCGGCAGCCGAAGGGCCTGAAGGGCCTGGTGCTCTCTGGCGGTTTTGCCAGGAGCCCGATCACTTCACCCTTGCTCAAGACGCTGGCAGCGCTTGCACCGTTCTTCCCCGGGCCCTTTTATCGACAGGTAACCCTTCCGGTCCACGCAGCGCAGTTGGCTTCGTCGTTTGACAAGGAGGGGGAGATACCTTGGTCAACCGGCAAGAGTCGCGCTTTCTTCATCAGGGAGACGCCGCATAAGGCCTACGTCAACCGCATACGCTCGATCGAGACGACGGACTATACGGCCCTGCTGAAGAAGATCGACGTCCCCACGCTGATCCTGACTCCCGAGGAAGACAAGCTGATCGGCAAAGAAGCCGCGGGGATCCTCCTGAAGGGCATAAAGGGTTCGCAGGAAGTAATCATGCCGCGCACCGGTCACATGTTCAGGTTTTCGCATCCTGGCGCCTACTCTCTCGAGATCAGAAAGTTTCTGGAGCGGGCGTCGCTATAAGGGCTCTGCCGGAACCGCCTGACGCCGTTCCTGATGAGCCCGCAACCATGCGCCGTTCGCTGCCGTCATCCGCCGAACCGATCCGGAAGCTGACGACCGCGGTCTGCAGATGCCGCGCCTGTTCCTCCAGCGACGCTGCCGCCGCCGCGGCCTGCTCGACCAGCGCGGCGTTCTGCTGCGTCATCGTGTCCATCTGTGCGACCGCGCTGTTGACCTGTTCGACGCCGCTGCTCTGCTGTGCCGCGGCCGCCGCGATCTCCTGCACGACGCCGGTCACGCGCGCAATGGCGGCGCGGGTCTCCTGGATCGTCTCACCTGTGCGTTCGACGAGTTCGGCACCTGTTCCCACCTTGCCGACTGCGCTCTGGATCAGGCCGCGAATCTCCTTCGCCGCCGTCGCGCTGCGTTGTGCGAGCGTGCGGACCTCGCCGGCGACCACGGCAAAGCCGCGTCCTTCGTCGCCGGCGCGGGCGGCTTCGACGGCGGCGTTGAGCGCGAGGATATTCGTCTGGAACGCAATGCCTTCGATGACGCCGACGATGTCCGCCATCTTGCGCGACTCGTCTGAGATGGCGCGCATGGCGGTGACGACTTCCATGACCATCGCTTCGCCGCGATCGGCGATCTGCACGGCGCCGGTCGCGAGATGGCTGGCCGTGCTGGCGTTATCGGCGGTCTGGCGCAGCATCGACGTGATCTCCTCCATGCTCGAAGCCGCTTCTTCAAGCGATGCCGCCTGGCTCTCGGTGCGTGCCGACAGATCCGCGTTGCCGGTGGCGATTTCACGGGACGCGGTGGCGACGTGATCGGCGGCGTTGCGGATCTGGCCGATGGTGCGGGCCAGCGCATCGCGCATGCGGCGCATCGCTACCATCAGGCTCGCGGTGTCGTCGGCGTGCGTTTCGATGGCGAAGCCGAGGTCGCCCGAAGCGATCGTATCGGCGACCTGCGCCGCATGGCCTGGATCGCCGCCTATCGTGCGGTGGATACTGCGATTGGCGAACGCTACCAGCGTTGCCAGCAGCATCGCCAGCACGACGAACACGCCGCCGGCGAACCAGAGCGAGCGCACCAGCGCGGCGTCGATGTCGTCGACATAGGCGCCTGTCGCAATGATCCAGTCCCATGGGGCGTAGCGCACGACATAGCCGAGCTTGCCGACTGCTTCCGTCGAAGCCGCCTTGGGGCGCGGAAACACATAGTCGACGAAACCGCCTTCCGGCGCCTGGGCCGCTCTGGCGAAGGTCACGTAATGGTGGCGGCCATCGGCGTCGGCGTTGCTGCTCAGATCCTTGCCGTTCATGGCCGGCTTGATCGGATGCATCACCATCCGCGGGGTCGAGTCGATCACGAGGAAGTAGCCGTCCTCGCCGTAACGCACGTCGCGGAGCCGCTCGAGTGCCTGTTTGCGCGCTTCCGCTTCGGTGAGTGCGCCGCTTTTTGCGAGTGCAGCATATTCTTCGACGATGCTGAGGCCGATATGCGCGACGTTGACGAGATCGTTCTTGCGCTCTTCGATGCGCGTCTCACGCGACATCCATGCTGCCGATATCGTCACGATGAAGAGGGCGATCAGGCTGATCGCAAGGGGCAGCCAGAGTTTCTTCCTGAAGCTGAGTTTGTGCATTGCGGCAACCTCGTATGCCTGTCGAAAACATCTGGAGAACCGGGTGTGTCGCGATCGCGTCCGGGTAGCGCGGTCGTGTGGGCGACGCGCCTCGGCGTGACCACCTCTATGGGTTGTCGGCAGAAACGGGGCGGGGATGCGTGGAGAAAAACCCTTGGAGGAAAACCCTGATTGCGTCTGGGCGCACGCTGGCCTGCGCTTCCGTTTGCGGGGCGATGGTGCAGGTCGAAACGTTCGAAACGATCGAACATGTCGGGGTGCAGCCGTTTCCCGGCAAATCTTTTTTTTTCGAAACGTGTCGAATATCCAGCCGCTGGCGCGTCGTACGGGTGGAGGTCTGCGCTTCAGGCGGCCTCTCTCAACTGACGAAACCCACCAAAGGAGCTGCAACCATGTCTACGCCTGCCGTCAAGGCCATTCCGGAGGGGATGCACGCGCTTACCCCGCATCTGGTCTGCGCCGGCGCCGCCGACGCCATCGAGTTCTACAAGAAAGCCTTCAACGCCGTCGAACTGGTCCGCCTGCCGGGCCCGCAAGGCAGATTGATGCATGCCAGCCTGCGCATCGGCGATTCGACGCTCATGCTGGTCGATGAAATGCCCGAGCACGGGGCGCTCGGACCCAAGGCGCTGAAAGGCTCGCCCGTCACGATTCACCTGTATGTAGAGAACGCCGATGCCACGGTCGAACAGGCCGTCGCGGCCGGGGCCAAGGTGACGATGCCGGTCGCCGACATGTTCTGGGGCGACCGTTACGGGCAACTGGAGGATCCGTTCGGGCACCGCTGGTCTGTCGCAACGCACAAACGCGATGTGACGCCGGAGGAAATGCAGGAAGCGATGCGCAAGATGGGGCAGTAGGGCGAGCGGCCGCGTGCCCGGGCGTTCGCAGCCCGGGGACGCGGCTGTCGCGCATTGGCGGCGTCGTGGACGAAAGGCATTGTGTGCCGGCTTACTGTACTTTACCCGCTGGCTACTGTGTGCTGTTCGACCTTAAGGCCCGAACAAGGAGTTGCCATGCAGAAGATATCCCCGTTTCTATGGTTCAACGACAAGGCTGAAGAGGCCGCAATGTTCTACACCAGCATCTTCAGGGACTCGCGGATCGGTGACGTCATGCGTTACGGCGAAGCCGGACCGGGCCCGAAGGGAGGCGTCATGGCCGTGACGTTCCAGCTCGAAGGGCAGGAGTTCATGGCGTTGAACGGCGGTCCGGAGTTTGCGTTCACGCCTGCCATCTCGTTCTTCGTGAAGTGCGAAACGCAGCAGGAAATCGACGGCTACTGGGACCGCCTCATGGACGGCGGCGAGCCCATGCAGTGCGGCTGGATCAAGGACCGCTTTGGCCTGACGTGGCAGATCGTTCCCAATGCGCTCGGCCGGATGCTGCAGGACAAGGATGCCGCGAAGGCAAAGCGCGTCATGGAGGCGATGATGAAGATGATCAAGCTCGACATCAACGTGCTGGAGGAGGCTTACAGGCGGGAGTGACGGTAAGCGTGAACTGATACAACCCGATCCGGCAGCGCTGCAGAATGTACGATGATATTGACATTTTGACCGCAGGAAGACATGTTCTGGGAGGATGAACATGGAGATCGCATGAGTCGTCTCGTTGTTGTTTCAAATCGTACGGCGGATCCGCGCAAGACTGCAGCCGGCGGACTGGCGGTGGCGGTGCGGGAAAGTCTGCAGCGTACAGGTGGCCTGTGGTTCGGCTGGAGCGGAAAAATCCGGGGCGATCCGGATGGCATCGATGGGCAGAGCGGCGTTCATATACAAACGTTCGGCAATGTCAGTCTCGCGACGGTCGACCTGACCCAGCAGGATCACGACACCTACTATCTGGGCTATGCGAACGGCGTACTGTGGCCGGTATTTCATTACCGGCTCGACCTCGCCGACTTCGATACCCGCTTCTCGGCCGGATACCGGCGCGTGAACCAGTTGTTCGCGCACAAGCTCCTGCCTCTGCTCAAGCCCGACGATCTGATCTGGGTGCACGACTACCATCTGATTCCGCTCGCAGCGGAGTTGCGGGCGATGGGATGCGGCAACCGGATCGGCTTCTTCCTTCATATCCCCATGCCCCCGCCGATGATCATGGCAGCCATTCCTGAGCATGAGTGGCTGATGCGTTCGCTGTTCGCCTACGATCTGGTGGGCTTTCAGGGTCACGTCGATCTCGGGCACTTCAGGCATTACGTCGAATCCGAGGCGCATGCGATGCCGATTGGCCCGCAACGGCTGCGTGCATTCAACCGTACGCTACAGGTCGACGCCTATCCGATTGGCATCGACGTCGACGAGTTCGTCGGTCTCGCGAATGCAAAGGAAGGGCGTGACATGTTCGCGCGGATGCGCGAAGAATACTCGCGGCGGCGTCTGCTGGTAGGCGTAGACCGCCTCGATTACTCGAAGGGGCTGCCGCAGCGCGTGCACGCATTTCGGGAACTGCTCGCTCATTATCCCGAGAACCGCGATAGCGCGACGTTGATCCAGATTGCGTCGCCGAGCCGCGAAAGCGTGGGGGCGTACGACGATCTGCGCCGCCAGATGGACAGCCTGTGCGGTGCGATCAACGGCGATTACGGCGAACTGGACTGGATGCCGGTTCGCTACATTCACCGCAACGTAGCCCGCAAGCGCTTGCCGGGGCTGTACCGCGCAAGCCGCGTGGCGCTCGTGACACCCCTGCGCGACGGGATGAATCTCGTCGCCAAGGAATTCATCGCGGCACAGGATCCGGCGGATCCCGGCATGCTGGTGCTGTCGCGTTTCGCGGGCGCGGCGGAACAGTTGAAAGAGGCGCTGCTGGTCAACCCCTACGATGCACAGGGCACGGCCCACGCGATCCAGCGTGCGCTGACGATGCCGCAGGAGGAACGGATCAATCGCCACGCGGCGCTGATGAAGCGGATTCGCCAGCAGGACGTGCATTGGTGGTCCAGGAGCTTTCTGGATGCGCTGGCTGAGGCGCCGCAGGACGAGCGGGTGTGAGGGGTTCGTATAACGACAGATTCGGCGCGTGACTGGCGGGTGGCGGCGTCCGGCCGGGGCTGGGCACGGGTTTGCCCCCGGCAACATATTGATGCCTTCGCCATTTTGGTAGGATGCAGCCTTTTCCCGTCGATGGTATGTCAGTGTGAAGCGCCCAGATCTGTCCGTTGTCCGTGACTATTGCAAGGAACTGCTCGCCCGCGTGAGGCCCTTCGGCGCCGAAGCGCTGCACCGGCTGCGGCATCCCACGTGGCGGGGCCTGGCGATCGCGCTGGCCGCCGTGCCGGCCATCGTCCTGCTGTACGTGCTGATCCTGATTCCGTTCACGCCCAGCATTGGCGATATCCGCAAGGCCAAGGTGGAGCAGCCCGCGCAGGTGCTGTCGGCGGATGGCAAGCTGCTCGCAGAGTTCAAGCCCAGCAACCGCGAGTGGGTCAAGCTTGCCGACATCTCGCCGCACGTGGTCGATGCCCTGATCTCCACCGAAGACCACCGCTTTTATCAGCACTACGGCCTTGACTGGCGGCGCACGGCGTCGGCCGCGCTGCATACGTTCTCAGGTGAGCGCCAGGGTGGCTCGACGATCACGCAGCAGCTTGCCCGCAACCTGTATCCCGACGAAATCGGCCGCGCGCCGACGCTCACGCGAAAGATCAAGGAAGCCATCACGGCGCTCAAGATCGAAGCTGTCTACAGCAAGGAAGAGATTCTCGAAACCTACCTCAATACCGTACCGTTCCTGTACAACGCATACGGCATCGAGATGGCGGCGCGCACCTATTTCGACAAATCCGCCGATCAATTGACCGTGCTCGAGAGCGCGACGCTCACAGGCATGCTCAAAGGCAACAGCTACTACAACCCGGTGATCAATCCCGAGCGGGCGTTGCAGCGGCGCAATACCGTGCTCGAGCAGATGGTCAAATACGGCAAGCTGAATCAGGCGACGTTTGAATCGCTGAAACGTCGCCCGTTGCGCGTCGATTTCGAGCGGCAGACCGAGCCGCCAGGACCTGCACCGCATTTCGCGCAGCAACTGCGCAAGTGGCTGATCGCATGGGCCGATCGCAACGACTACAACATCTATTCGGATGGCCTCGTGGTGCGCACCACGATCGATTCCCGCCTGCAGACGATGGCGACCCAGGCGGTGGTATTGCAGGGCAACCAGCTGCAGTCGATTGCGAACGCGGCGTGGGGAACGCGTTCGGGCTGCTCCGGCGACAAGGACCTGTTCCGGACTTTCATGCGCGAGACGCCGGACTATCGCGCGGCAAGAGATTCGGGCCTGCCAGACGAAGATGCGCTGAAGCGGCTCGCGTCGGATCGGGACTTCGTCCAGCAGCTATGTGCGGACAAAACCCGGGTCCAGGCCGATTTCATGGCGCTGGACCCGCGCAACGGCCAGATCAAGGCCTGGGTAGGCAGCCGCGACTTCAGCGTGGATCCGTTCGATCACGTGCAACAGGCGCGCCGCCAGCCGGGCTCGACGTTCAAGCCGTTCGTCTACGGCGCGGCGTTCGAGCAGGGTGACAAGCCCGAGGATACGTTCGACGACAAGCCGGTGGAAATCCAGCTGGCTGGTGGCGAGATCTGGCGGCCCACTGACGAAGACGAACCCAGCGGGCGCCCGATCAGCCTGCGCGACGCGCTCGCGTATTCGCGCAACCGGATCACGGCCCAGCTGATGCAGACGGTCGGGCCCGCCAAGGTGGCGCGTGTGGCCCGCGCCATGGGCGTGAGGGACAGCAAGCTGGACCCCGTGCCTTCGCTGGCATTGGGCACGAGCCCTGTCACGCTGAAGGAAATGGTCTCGGCGTACGGCACGATTGCCAACAATGGCGCGTATATCGAGCCGGTGATGGTGACGCGCATCGAGGATCGCAACGGCAACGTGCTGGCGGAGTTCGCGCCGCAGTCGTCCGAGCAGGCGCTGTCGGTCGACGCTGCCCAGACGCTGCAGGATGTGATGCGTGACGTGATCAACCGTGGCACGGGGTCGAGCATTCGCAGCCGGTTCGGTATTCGCGCCGATGTGGCCGGCAAGACCGGCACGACCCAGGACAACGCCGACGGCTGGTTCATCATGATGCATCCGCAACTCGTGGCGGGGGCATGGGTGGGCTTCAACGACAGCCGGGTCACGCTGCGCAGCGATTACTGGGGGCAGGGCGCGCACAGCGCATTGCCGATCGTCGGAGACTTCTTCCAGCGATCGCTAAGGTCGCGGCTCGTCGACCCGCGCGTGCGTTTTGTGAAGGAAGAGAAGAAGGGCCTGCTGGACCTGCTGCCTGAAAAGATTCACACGTGGTTCCAGCAACTCTTTGCGCCGGCGCCGAAGCCTCAACCATCGACTACTGAAGCTCGCCGCGCGCCGCGTCGTCCGTCGACGCCGCCGGCCGATATCCAGCCGCGAACCGATGTTCAGCCGCCGCAGGCAGCCAGTGCGCCGGTTCTGGCTGAGCCGCCGCTGTTGCCTGTATTGCCGCCGAAAGCGCCAGCCGCCCCGCAGAATGGCGGCGGGTTCCCCGAAGGCGAGCCGGCTTCGGCGCCGACACCTACGCCGGATGTGCCGTCGGCGGATACAGGGGCGACGGAGAGCGCTCAGTCCGCCGCGCCGGCTACCTCGGGTGTGGCTCCGTCGGATGGCAACTGAACCTTGCAGGGCGGTCGGCTAGCGACGGTCGACTGCACAACAGATGTGCGTAAAATGCCAGGCATTCCAGCGGCTGATTCAGGAGGATGCATATGACGCCACTCGAAGCCGGGTCGGTTGAACCTGACAGGAGCGTTGCCGCCACCGTCTATCGTGGCGATGCGGTCGAAAACACCCACGTTGCGCATGTCGCCGTCGTCGATGCCGATGGACGGCTGCTGTACACGTTTGGCAATCCGTCACGCGTGACGCTCGCCCGATCCGCGGCGAAGCCTGCCCAGGCGCTCGCGATCATCGAGACCGGTGCGCTCGAGCGTTTCGGGTTCGACGAAGCCGACCTCGCGCTGATGTGCGCCTCGCACAACAGTGAGGACAGGCATATCGAGCGCACCCGGCAGATGCTGGCGAAAGTTCACGCAAGCGCGGCCGACATGCGCTGCGGCGGCCATCCGCCGTTGTCGGAAGCGGTGTACCGGTCGTGGATCAAGCGCGATTTCGTCCCCGATGCCGTATGCAGCAACTGTTCCGGCAAGCACGTCGGCATGCTGGCCGGCGCACAGGCGATCGGCGCGGCGATCAAGGACTACCAGCTTCCCGACCACCCGCTGCAGGTCAGGGTGAAACACACGGTCGCCGAGGTTTGCGATCTTCCCGACGATGGCGTGCAATGGTCCATCGACGGCTGCAATCTGCCGACGCCCGCGTTTCCGCTCGATCGCCTCGCGCGTCTGTTCGCGAAGCTCGCCGATGCCACCGATTCCACCGCTCGCTCCGCGGTCTCTGTCTCGCCGCGAACGGCCGCGCTCGCGCGAATCTATCGTGCGATGACGGGCTGGCCTGAACTCGTCGGGGGCGAAGGACGCTTCTGTACCGCGTTGATGCAGGCCTTCAATGGTGGCCTTGTCGGGAAAGTCGGCGCTGAGGCGAGCTATGCGATCGGTGTCCGCGCTTCGGATCGGACTGCGAAGCTCGGGGCACGCGGCGCACTCGGCATAGCGGTGAAGGTCGAGGACGGCAACACGACGGTCCTGTACGCGATCGTCGCCGAACTGCTCACGCAACTGGACATCGGAACAGCGGAGCAGTGCGCGCGGCTTGAAGCGTACCGCTCGCCACGGATGCTCAACACGATGGGGATTGAAACCGGACGCCTGACCTGTTCGCTCACGCTCGAGCCGCAGCGCCAATAAAGACGGGTCGCCCGCCCGCTCTCATGCCTGACGAGCGGACTGAACCCGGCACTCACGCACTGCGCGATGATCAGGTCGTGATAATGCGGCGACACCGCGCGCGGAAACAGGATGAACGGCTCCTGAGCGACATCGCGCAAATCGATCCTGCGCCGGCGCGCTACCACCATTCAGGCCTTCAGGTTCGAACCTGAGGCCTCTTCCCGCGACTGCACCTGAAGCACCGCATCGCGCTTGTCCAGCAGGTGCTGCCGAAGGATGGCGCTGAGGCGCTTGCCGTCACGATCGTCGAGCGCTTTCAGCATCTCGTCGTGATCGTGGATCGCGCGGTCCCACTTCGGGATCTGGAAGTTCGAACGGAAGCGCAGCGCCTGCAGGCGCCGGTTCACTGCGATATACGTCTGACGCAGCGCCGAATTGCGCGCCGCCTCGTTGATCTTGTCGTGGATCGCCTGATTGCGGCTGTAGTAGCCGGCGAGGTCGTTCTGCGCGCGGCAGGCGAGCATCGCGTAATGCAACGCCTTGATCTCCGCGATCTCCGCAGGCGTGATCCGCTCGCACGCAAGTTCGCCTGAAAACGCCTCCAGCCCGCTCATCAGTTCGAAGGTCTCGCGCAACTCCGCTTCGGACATCTTCGATACCGACGCTCCGCGGTTCGGCCAGATATCGATGAGGCCTTCAGCCGCGAGCACCTTCAGCGCTTCGCGCAGCGGCGTACGCGAGATGCCCAGCGTCTCGCACAGTTCGCGTTCATTGAGCTTCTTGCCCGGTTCGAGCACGCCTTCGACGATGAACCGCCGGATGTGGTCGACCACCGTGTCGTGAAGGCGCTGGCGCTCCACTTTCGGCATGAGCGGCGCGAGGTGACTGCCGGATTCAAGGTCCGAATTTTGCATACAAAAATCCGCGAAAAGGGTTCGAGCGCATTTTACCGCAGGTTAGCTGCCCGAAGAACATCGAACAACAGGCAGGGTAAACACGGACTAATTTGCCTTGGATTTTGGCGGCTCAGGTTGATATAGTTTTTTGCATGCAAAATTCAAACGGAGAATCAGCATGCTCAAGTTAGACTTTCATCCCGCCGGCCGCCACTTCCTGCAGATTCCCGGGCCGAGCCCGGTGCCGGACCGCATCCTGAGGGCGATGAGCTATCCGACGATCGACCATCGCGGGCCGGAGTTCGGCGCGTTGGGACTGAAGGTGATCGACGGCATCAAGAAGATCTTCAAGACGCAGCAGCCGGTGGTGATCTACCCGGCGTCGGGCACGGGCGCGTGGGAAGCCGCGCTGTCCAACACGCTGAGCCCGGGCGATGCCGTGCTGATGTTCGAGACGGGCCACTTTGCGACGCTCTGGAAGAAGATGGCGGAGAGCCTCGGCCTGAAGCCGGAGTTTCTCGGCCTGCCGGGCATCGAGGGATGGCGGCGCGGCGTCGAGCCACAGATGATCGAAGCACGCCTGCGTGCCGACACACAGTACACGATCAAGGCGGTGTGCGTCGTGCACAACGAAACCTCGACGGGCGTGACGTCGGATATCGCGGCGGTGCGGCGCGCGATCGATGCGGCGGGTCACCCGGCGCTCCTGCTCGTCGACACGATCTCTGGCCTTGCGTGCGCCGATTACCGGCACGACGAGTGGGGCGTGGATGTCACCGTGTCGGGTTCCCAGAAAGGGTTGATGCTGCCGCCGGGCATCAGTTTCAACGCAGTTTCGCAGAAGGCGCTTGCCGCGAGTGCGCATGCCAGGTTGCCGCGCAGCTTCTGGGCATGGGGCGAAATCATCGAGATGAACAAGACCGGTTACTGGCCTTACACGCCGAACACGAACCTGCTGTATGGCCTGTCCGAAGCACTGGACATGATTCTCGACGAGGGCCTCGACAACGTGTTCGCGCGCCACGAGCGTCTGGCCGAAGCGTGCCGTCGCGCGGTGCGGGCCTGGGGGCTCGAGATCCAGTGCGCCGACCCTGCTGTCTACAGCCCGGTGCTGACCGGCGTGATGATGCCCGAGGGGATCGATGCCGACGCGGTGCGCAAGGTGATCTACGAGCGCTTCGACATGTCGCTCGGCACGGGCCTCGGCAAGATGAAAGGGCGCATGTTCCGCATCGGCCACCTCGGCGACTGCAATGACCTGACGCTGCTCGCGACGCTCGCCGGTTGCGAGATGGGGCTGCAACTGGCGGGCGTGCCGCTTGCGGCAAGCGGGTTGCCGGAGGCCATGGCCTGGCTGACTGCGCAGGCGAAAACTGCATCGCTGAAGGCCGCAGCCTGACCGCCGCGGTCGATCGGGTCGCGCCCGGCAAGCGCCTGTCCGCGCGCATGCCGGATGCCGACACGACCGAACCAGCATGAGTCAACCCGCACCCGGGCATCGACGAGCCGCACAAAGAACGCGGCCGCCCGGGCGCGAGGGTCATGAGCCGACCCGCGTGCGCCATCGTGGGCGCGCCGTCGCAAGCGCTACATAACGGAGACAGACGATGAAACGATTTCGCGTCACCAGTGCGACCAGTATCGTTCTGGTCATGCTCTGCATCATGTACTTCATCACGTACCTGGACCGCGTGAACGTCAGCACTGCGGCAGCCGGGTTCGGCAAGGAGTTCAGTCTTTCGCATACGCAGATTGGCTTTGTGTTCTCGGCCTTTGCGTGGCCGTATCTCGTCTTCCAGGTCATCGGTGGCTGGGTAAGCGACCGCTTTGGCGCGAAGCGCACGCTGATCGTCTGCGGCGCGCTCTGGGCGGTCGCGACTTTGCTGACAGGCTTCGCGGGCGGCTTCGTTTCGCTCGTCGCCGCCCGCCTGCTGCTTGGTCTCGGCGAGGGCGCCACGTTCCCGGCGGCGACCGCCGCGATGTCGCGCTGGGTTGCGAAAGAACGGCGGGGTTTCGCACAGGGCATCACCCACGCGGCGGCGCGCATCGGCAACGCCGTGGCGCCCGCCGCGATCGTGCTGGTGATGGCGCGCTATGGATGGCGCGAATCGTTCTATATCTGCGGCGCGATCAGCCTCGTGTGGGTGGCCGTCTGGTATCTGACCTTCACCGAACATCCGAAGGATCATCCTCGCATTACGCCCGAGGAACTCGAGGCGCTTCCCGCGCCGAAGCCCAAAGCGCCGAAGGTGCCGTTCTCGCCGCTCTTCAAGCGCATGCTGCCGGTCACGATCGTCTACTTCTGTTACGGCTGGACCCTGTGGCTGTTTCTAAGCTGGATTCCGCAATATTTTCTGCATAACTACCAGCTCAACCTCGCCAAATCCGCCGTGTTCGCGTCCGCCGTGTTTTTTGCGGGCGTGCTGGGCGACACGCTGGGCGGCCTCGTCACCGACAGGATCTTCGAGCGCACCAGCAGCCTGAAACGTGCGCGCAGCTGGATGGTGTCGGTGTGCATGCTGCTGGCGCTGCTGGCGCTTGTGCCGCTGATGTTCACGCACAACGTGTATCTGTCGATGATGTGCCTCTCCGGAGGTTTTTTCTTCTCGGAAATGACGATCGGCCCGATGTGGGCGATTCCGATGGACATCGCGCCGGCTTATTCCGGCACCGCGAGCGGCATGATGAACACGGGTTCGGCGCTCGCGGCGATCATCTCGCCGGTGCTGGCGGGCTTTCTGATCGACCGCTTCGGCAGTTGGGAACTGCCGTTCGTCGGCAGCATGGCGTTGATGGCGGTCGGTGTCGTCCTCGCGCTGCGCATGCAGCCGGAGAGCCGCTTTGAACCGAGGCCGGATGCCTCCGCTTCGGCGGCTGCCGGACTGGGCGCGAAATCCTGAGGCCGCCATGAACGACGCTACCCCCGGTCTGCCCGTCAAGCCGGTTCATCTCGTGCCGTCGGCGAGCCGTCTCGCAACGCCGCTTGCCCGGCGCCTGCGCGAAGCGCTGCGCGGCGAGGTTCTGTTCGACGCCGCCAGCCGCGGACGCTATGCAACCGACGCATCGATCTACCAGATCATGCCGGTCGGCGTCGTCGTGCCGCGCGATCAGGACGACCTTCGCGTGGCGCTCGACGTTGCGCGCAGCGAAAACGCGCCGCTCCTCGCCCGCGGAGCGGGCACGAGCCAGTGCGGCCAGACAGTGGGCGAAGCGCTCGTCGTCGATACGTCGAAGTGGCTCAACAACATCGTCGACTTCGATGCCGCGGCGCGTAGCGTGACGGTGGAACCCGGCGTCGTGCTCGATCACCTGAACGCGTGGCTGAAGCCGCACGGCTTGTGGTTCCCTGTCGATGTGTCGACGGGCGCGCAGTGCACGATCGGCGGCATGGCAGGCAACAATTCATGCGGTTCGCGTTCGATCGAATACGGCAACATGGTGCATAACGTCGACGCGATCGACGCCGTGCTCGCCGACGGCAGCGAAGCACGCTTTGCGTCGCTGCGCGAGGAGCCGCAGGGCGCGCGCATCAACGAAATTCTCGACGGCCTGCGACGGATCGCCACGCGCGAGCGTGACGAGATCGCAGCGCGCGTGCCGAAGGTGCTACGGCGCGTAGCGGGCTACAACATCGATCTGTTCGACTGCCAGAATCCGCGCGCCTATACCGACGACGGCATCGCGAATCTCGCCCACATCCTGGTTGGCTCGGAGGGAACGCTCGCGTTCAGCCGGCAGCTGACTCTCCGGCTTGCGCCGCTGCCGAAGCACAAGATGCTCGGTGTCGTGAACTTCCCGACGTTTTATCAGGCGATGGATCTGACTCAACATATCGTCAGGCTGGCGCCTTCGGCAGTGGAACTGGTCGACCGCACGATGATCGATCTGGCGATGGACAATCCGTCGTTCCGTCCAGTGATCGCGAAGGCGCTCGCCGGACAGCCGCAGGCGATTCTGCTGGTCGAGTTCGCAGGCGACGACCGCGGGGAGCAACTGCAACGGCTCACACGCCTCGCGGAACTGATGGGCGATCTGGGCCTGCCGGGTTCGGTCGTGCAATTGCCCGATGCGGGCGAGCAGAAGGCGCTCTGGGACGTCCGCAAGGCGGGCCTGAACATCATGATGAGCATGAAGGGCGACGGCAAACCCGTGTCGTTCATCGAGGATTGCGCGGTGCCGCTCGAGCATCTCGCCGAATACACGAGCCGGCTCACGGAGGTTTTTCACCGGCACGGCACGGAAGGCACGTGGTATGCGCATGCAAGCGTCGGCACGCTGCATGTGCGGCCGATTCTCGATATGCGTCGCGACGGCGCGTCGAAGATGCGCGCCATCGCGGAGCAGGCCGCCGAGCTGGTGCGCGAATACAAGGGCGCGTATTCGGGCGAGCACGGCGACGGTCTGTGTCGCGGCGAGTGGGTGGCCTGGCAATACGGCCCGCGCATCAACGAGGCCTTTAGCGAGATCAAGCAGCTCTTCGATCCGGGCAACCGTTTCAATCCCGACAGGATCGTGCGTCCGCCCAGGATGGACGACACCAGCAATTTTCGCTTCGCGCCGGGCTATCGTGAGAGGCCGCTTGCGACCACGCTCGACTGGTCGGCATGGAATGTCGAACGCGATCCGCTGAGCGGGCTTGAAAGCGCGCCGGGCACCGGCGATGACCTGAGCGGCGGCCTCGCGAAGGCCGTCGAGATGTGCAACAACAACGGTCATTGCCGCAAGTTCGACGCGGGCACGATGTGCCCGAGCTATCGCGTGACGAGAGACGAGCAGCACGTCACGCGGGGGCGGGCCAATACGCTGCGGCTGGCGGTGTCCGGACAACTGGGCGCCGACGGGCTCGCGAGCATCGAAGTGAAGGAGACACTCGATCTGTGCGTGTCGTGCAAGGGCTGCAAACGCGACTGCCCAACCGGTGTCGACATGGCGAAGTTCAAGATCGAGGCGCGCGCCGCGTGGGCGAAGCAACACGGCGTCGGTCTGCGCGAGAAGCTGGTCGCGTTCATGCCGCGTTATGCGCGCTACGCGAGCCGTGCGCCAGGATTGATGTCGCTTGCCGACCGCCTGCCGGTGCTGTCGAACCTCGTGAAGCGCGCTCTGGGCCTCGCGGTCGAGCGTTCGCTGCCGCAGTTTCAGCGCTCGTTTCTGGCGAGCGCGGTTTCGGGCCCAGGCGCCGCGACTTCGTCGGGGGCGGCGAAGGAAGTGATGCTGTTCGTCGACACCTTCAACGACACCATCGAGCCCGACAACGCACGTGCGGCCCAGCAGGTGCTCGAAGCGGCGGGCTACAAGGTGCATTTCAACACGCGCACCGGCGAGCGTCCGGTCTGTTGCGGGCGCACCTTCCTCGCGGCGGGGCTGGTCGATGAAGCGAAGCACGAAGCGCGGCGCATGCTCGATACGTTCAGGCCGTACGTGGAGCGAGGCGTGCCGGTTGTCGGGCTCGAACCGTCGTGCCTGCTGTCTCTGCGCGACGAATTCCTGCAATACGGCTATGGCGACGAGGCCCGTGAACTGTCGAAGCTCGCGTTCCTGTTCGAGGAATTCCTTGTCCGCGAGAAGACGGCCGGCCGTCTTGATCTACACCTCAAGCCGCTCGATGCGCCGCGCGCCTGGATTCACGGACACTGCCACCAGAAAGCCTTTGACGCCTTCCAGCCAGTGCAGACCGTGCTTGGCTGGATTCCGGGGCTGGAGGTGAAGACGATCGAATCATCGTGCTGTGGCATGGCGGGCAGCTTCGGCTACGAGGCCGAGCATTACGCGGCGTCGAAGGCGATGGCGGAACTGTCGCTGCTTCCCGCCGTCCGGCAGGCGCACGCCGGCGATATCGTGGTCGCTGACGGCACCAGTTGCCGTCATCAGATTCACGACGGCGCACAGGTCGAAGCGCTGCACGTCGCGCGCGTGCTGGCGCAGGCGCTTTAGCTGGCCGGCGGATGCATGGGTTGCGTCGTGTGTGACAGGGAAACTGGCCGTCAGCGTCGAAGATCGTTGGCGTCGTCGAGGAGACTGGGGTCCGGTCTACGGGACGCCGAATCCAGTGGATGACGCCGACGGTAATTGATCGCGAGAAACACAGCCATGAGCGTGAGAAAACCGAGAATCAGGAGTGCCGAGTTAAACAGCACCTGCGGATAGCCGAGTTCGCTGACATTGATAAACGGATAGGGATAGAAGTCCGTCGTGCTGCCGCGCCATAACGTCACGAACAGGTAGCACAGCGGATAGACGAGCCAGAGCAGGCACTTGCGCAGCGTCAGATGAAAGCGGGGGACGAACAGCACCCAGTACAGCGCCGCCAGCAGAGGAACGACCGTGTGCAGGCATTCGTTCAGAAGCGCCCGATAGCCTGACGGGGTCCAGAGATGGCGCAGCAGCACGTTATAGGCGAGCCCCACGAAGACGATATAGACGACGATCGCCGTGACCACTGGAGGCTTGCGAAAGAACCGGCCAGGCGGCGAGCTGGCCCGCGTTGCCACGCAGGAAAAACAGATCGCGGCGGCGAGCACCGTCAGGTTCGTCAGATAGCTGCTCATGCGCTCGACTGCGTCGAGCACGCCCAACCCCCGCGACAGCAATCTGCCGATCGTGACGTCGGTCTGCGCAGCAAAGGCGAGCCACGCGATGAGCGCAATCAAGGCGGCCATCGAAACGGACGCGACACTGGGCGTGTGCAGCGGCAGGTCCGGCTCGCGTTGAGGCGGGTGGGGTGACGGGTGGGGTGAAGGATGGGAAGACATACGGCGATTCTATACGGCGCAATCCGCTCCCGCGGCGCGGCACGCATCTGCTAATAACTGTTACGACCAGGTCATATTCGTTGGCAGTCTGACAGTGCGCCCGGTTCCAGCCGCTCAGCCGTCACGGGGGGCGCAACGAGACCGGAGACGCAGCAGGGCGCGCGGCAGCGTTACGGAAAGATCAATAGCTGCGAGCCGCCTTGGGCTGAGGGCGCAGCAGCAGATAGAAGGCGGCAACATGCGTAATCATCAGCACAGGCACGTAGATGACCGGAATCGCGTACATGGCGCCCAGTTCTCCCGCACGCGCCGGAAGATCGGCCTGGATAGCGTGGTAGTAGTCGAGGATGAGGTCGGTGGCCCCCACAACATTGAAGGCTACGACGAACAGCCAGAAGAGCGGGCGTATTCTTGCCGTGAGTAGCGCCAGCATCGCCAGCACTCCCGTTGCGAAGTCGCCATATGCGGCAAACACGGCGAAGCTGGCAGGAAGATCGGGACTGACGACGCCCGGCAGAATGAAGACCAGCCCGAAGAAACGGAAACTGTGCAAGGTGGCGATGGCGCGTTGCGCTTCGAATGGGTCCATCGACTTGAACCTTGGCCAGACGTAGACGCGCAAGCAAAGCAGCCAGGCGACGTACCCCAGAACGAGATGCAATTGGAAGAGAAGTTCCGGTGACATGTTGCCTCCTGTCAGGTGTTGTCTGGCGCATTGAAGGCCAGGAAGGAGATCAGCCGGCGCGTCGTCGGAGCAGTTGGCGCAGCGACAGCGCGTGCAGCAGGATCGAGCTTGGCACCACGAAAACAGGGGTCAGCACATACGGATAAGCGCCGGCGCCGATGCTCTGCACATTCGGAACGATCAACTGGAACCGCCCGGGCGTGGTGATCATCCCCAAGGTAATCGCGACGGCGAAGTCGGCGAGGCCGAGAATGTTCCAGGCGATCGCCGCCTTGCGCCCTTGAGCCGTACCGCTCGCCACGGCGATTGCCGCCGGCACGGCGAACAGGCCGGTCAGCACATCGCCAATTCCAGCCGGCAACGCGAACACGCCGGGTAGCACCCCATTCAGCCAGGCAGCGAGAGCCCAGCTGCCGAATACGCGGTAAAGCTGAAGAGCGACGAGCCAGGTCGCCGGCATCGCATCGAGCACCTGCCCCACCCGCTTCGACAACAGTAACAGCGGCGCGCCGATGATCACCGGCAGGAAGATCGCCAACGGCAGCAACGGCACAGGTGGGGGTGAGGCGTCGATGCGAAAGACGCCATTGATCGCCGCGCTCCAGGCGAGCGCGAACCAAAGCGTGTAGGGGATCATGACCGCCAGCCAGGTTGTGCGGCGTTGGCCCGGCGTCAGGTCGGCGTTTTCGAGGCCGAGCCACAAACCGAGCGCGATAAACATGTGGGCCGTCAGCTGGTGGGCCGTGGTCGGAACGCCGCTAGCCGGGATGATCGGCTGCCAGTAGATCAACGCAATCCACAGGACCGTCGGCGGGATGAGCCAAAGCAGGCTGCGCCAGGCGGGACGCGGCGGGACGATACCAGCAGAAATAGGGGCGGCGTTCATGAGCGGTTCTCCATGTGAATCCGTGTCTTCGTGGCCGCGGCCTCGAACACCGCAGTGAGAATACCGAGCCGGCCTTCCAGGAGATTTCGCCCCAGGTTGGCGGAAAGCAGTGCGAAGTCCGGCCCCATCACCACGCCAAGATTTAGCGAGGGCGGCGGCCCCGACGCGCGCAGTTGGGTGATCCAGGCCTTGGCGGCCTCGGTGTCGTCTTGCCATGCCAGCGTGCGGAAACCTGCTTGTTCGATCGCCTCGCGTGTTGCGTCGGCCGTCAGGAGAAAACTTGTTGTCGGCGTTCGCGCCCACGGAACGGGGTAGTACGGTTCGCTGCCGTTTGCGACGACGTCGAACGTCGCAAACCTGCCGCCTGGCTTCAGCACGCGTTCGATCTCCCGGTAAAGCCGGGCGCGGTCGGCGATGTTCATCGCCACGTGCTGCAGCAACACGACGTCGAAACGGCTGTCGTCGAAGGGAAGTTCCAGCGCGCTGGCGGTATGAAACGACACCTGTTCGCTCTGCCCTGTGCGCTGTGTGAGATAGCGTGCGGCCTCCACGAACGGTTCGCTGAGGTCGATACCCGTCACCCGGCAGCCATAGGTTGCAGCCAGAAAACGGGCCGGCCCGCCAACGCCCGAACCGACGTCCAGCACCGACATGTCGGCGGTGATCCCGGCCAGTTTGGCAAGCTCGGCAGTGCCAGCAAGCCCACGGGTGTGAAACTGGTCGAGGGCGCCCAGTTGCTGCGGTGTGAGCCGCTGATCCTCCGGCCCAAGGACCGTGAGCGCGATCTTCAGCCGCCCGGTCAGGCCGGTCGCGCGATAGTGATCGCGCACGCCATCAAGTGCATCAGTCATTGCAAGGTTCCTCCACGGTGCTGGCGGATTGTTCGGGGTTTGCGAGTCGACATCGGCGTGACTCCTCATCTGCAGGCGTAGGTGTACCATGGCCTCTCGCGAGCGACTATTCATCACAATGTTGACGGGCTATGAAGCAGAACTTCACAGTCAGGCAGGGCGCGCTCGATGGCGTGGAGGTGTTCCTGAGCGTTGCCCAGCATCGCAGTTTTCGCCGGGCAGCCGCGGAACTCGGGGTGACGCCGTCGGCCGTCAGCCAGACGGTGCGTGTACTTGAAGAGCGCATTGGCGCAGCGCTCTTCACGCGTACCACGCGTAGTGTCGGCCTGACCGAAGCTGGCGAACGGTTTCTTTCGCGCGCAAAGCCTGCCTTCGAGGAGCTTGTCGCCGCCAGTCAGGTTGCGCGCGGACTCGGCCAGCGGCCCGCCGGATTGTTGCGTCTTTCCGTGCCGCGCGCGGTGGTGCCGATTCTGCTGGAACCCCTGATTGCATCCTTCTGCCAGGCCTATCCCGAGGTCGAAGTGGAGATCGCCACAAGCAAGGAGCTGATCGATCTTGCAGCGGAAGGGTTCGACGCCGGTATCCGGCTAGGTCAGTTCGTCGACGCCGACATGGTCGCGGTACCGTTGACGCCCCCGTTTCGTCTCATCGTCGTCGGCAGCCCTGCCTACTTGGCAGGGCGCAGCCGGCCCAGGCACACGGACGATCTGCGTCAACATGCATGTTTGCGATGGCGGCGATCCAACGGTGCGCTCGCGCCGTGGTCATTCAACGACGACGGCCGCGCGATCGAGATCGCCGTATCGGGCCCTCTCATCGCCCATGATTTTCCCACCATGCTGGGTGCGGCAGTCGAAGGTATAGGCCTGGCCCAGCTCCCTGAGCCGTTGGCTGCTGAAGGTCTGAGAGCGGGAAAACTGGTGCACGTGCTGGAGCCGTTTGCGCCGGTAATGCCGGGTGTGTTTCTTTGCTATCCAAGCCGTCGGCAGATCATGCCGAAGCTGCGTGCGTTCATCGATCACGTGAAGAGCCGCCCGGCAGGCCAGGGCAAAGTCCCCGGTACACGATGACTTTTGTGTCGAACTCGATTGTCGATTCACGGTGACAGCGGGCTTTTTTATGTCGCGTCGGCCGGGAATCCTCTTTTCCCGGCAACTGGTGGCAGTGCTGTTTCTTCGCAGTCGCGCTTTACGTTCCCGGCCGCCTCGTCGCAATGGCCTGCGGCATCTCATGCTTTTCGTTTCAATAGCGTCCGGCCGCGTCGTGCAAGGCATCCGTAACGAAACCGGCGGGCGGCCCACAGAATTCAGGCGCAGCGGTTATTCTTTCCGCTTTGCGCGCCCGGCGCCATGTAACCCCCGTCTCGAGGAGTTCATCATGCAATACCGCAAATTCGGCCGCACCGGCCTGACCGTCTCTCGTCTGTGCCTTGGCACGATGACCTTCGGCTTGCAGACCGAAGAAGAAACGTCGCGCAGCATTCTCGACAAGGCGGCCGAAGCAGGTGTGAATTTCATCGATACCGCCGACGTCTACCCGCTCGGCGGCGGCGAAAATCTGGCCGGCCGCACCGAGGAAATCGTCGGGCGCTGGCTGAAGGGCCGTCGCGACCGGTTCATCGTCGCGACCAAGGCGGTGGGCAAAGTCGGGCCGTCGCCGTGGGACCAGGGCGCGTCGCGCAAGCATCTGCTCGACGCGATCGATGCGTCGTTGCAGCGCCTCGGCACCGACTATGTCGATCTGTACCAGCTGCACTCCGACGATCCCGACACACCGCTCGACGAGACGCTCGAAGCCCTCGACACCATCGTGCAATCCGGCAAGGCGCGCTATATCGGCGTGTCGAATTTTCTGGCGTACCGGCTTGCGCGGGCGCTGGGGCGCGCGGACGTGTTACGCGTGGCGCGTTTCGTGTCGGTCCAGCCGCGCTACAACCTGCTGTTCCGCCAGATCGAGCGCGAATTGCTGCCGCTCGCCGGCGAAGAGCAGCTCGCCGTGATTCCGTACAACCCGCTGGCGGGCGGCCTCCTGACCGGCAAGCACCGTCACGACGCGCCGCCCGCGGCCGGCCGCTTTACCGCCACGGTGGGCAAGGCCGGTGCGATGTATCAGGAGCGCTACTGGCACCGGCGCGAATTCGAAACGATCGACAAACTGCGTGACATCGCCGCACAAACCGGCGAATCGCTGACAAAGACTGCCGTCGCCTGGGTGCTGGCCAATCCGCTCATTACGTCAGCGCTCATTGGCGCAAGCCGTCCGGATCAGCTGACCGATACGCTTGCCGCGGCGGATCTCGCGCTCGACGGGCAGCTCAAGGCTCAACTCGACGACGCGACTGTCGAATACCGGATGGGCGACGCGGCACGCTGAGCTCCTCGCGCACGAGGTCGACGAACCGGTCGAGCGCCGGATCGTCGCGGGTGGCCTGCCAGACCTCGATCTGACGCGCGTCGCCCACAGCGAGGGACAGCGCGGGCTGAAAGCGCGCAGGCCTGAACTCTACGCGCTGCTCGCCCATCAGGCGGTAAAACGCGAGCGGTATGCCCGCGCAGCAGCGCTTCGGTGACATGGTTCGACATAATTCCCGCGTGGCGTTCGAAGCCGGTTCCTCCCATACTCGCGTCAGCGTGTTGCGGCTCGCACAGATAGCAGACAAGCCGCATCCCGTGCGCGTGTGATCTCCGATAGTTGATGATCCAGTGGATCGAATGATTGTCGGCGACATCTTTTCGACAATTGACGGCACGACAGTGCCGATGACTGGATCGACATGTTTACTTCATTGGAATTCGTAGCTCACAAGGTAACTCGCCTGGCAAGCGCGGCACTGGTTGCGGGGTCTCTACTTCTTGCGGGGTGCGCCGGGGGCGTCACCGACGTAAGCCACTATGCCGCTCTTCCTCAAGTGCGGCCAGACACCATCTACGTGTATTCATTCGACAGCACGCCCGATCAGGTGAAGCTCGACAGCGGAATGGCGCAGAAACTGAAGGCCCGCTTCTCCGGTGCGTCGGAGGCCGACGAGCAGGACAAGGATGCGGTCGAAGCGCGTGAGCAGGTGGCCAATGAAATCGTGCGCAAGTTGCAATCGATGGGGCTGCATGCCGAACGTTCGGATGTGCCGGCGCCTGCAAACCAGAATGCGCTGCTCGTCGAGGGCAGCTTTCAGACGATCGACGCGGGCAACCGCAGACGCCGAGTGTTGATCGGCCTTGGGGCCGGCAAGAGCGAGGTCGGCGCGTCGGTTCAGCTTCTGTACAAGCCGGCGGGTGGTTCGCCGGTGCCCCTGCAAAGCTTCGCGGCAACCGCGGACAGTGGCAAGGCGCCCGGCGTCGTCGAAACCGCTGGAGTGGGTGCGGCGGCCGGCCACGTCGCGACAGCCGCGGCGACGGGCGCAGGCTTGCATGCCGCGACCGAGACGAGGCATGACAGCATTCCGGCAGACGCGAAACGCCTCGCCGACTCGATCGCAAAGCAGGTGGCTGCGTTGGGTGCGGCAAATGGGTGGGTGCCTGCTGGGCGCGTGGACTGATAAATCCGTTGCGACTGCTTCGCTCACTCTGCCGGCCAACCGGGGCATCGTGTCGCGCGGTGCCTATCGTTTCATGCACCATCCGATTTACTTCGGATACCTTGTCGCAGACATCGGCTTTCTGCTTGCGAACTTCGGCTTGCAGAACCTGATTGTCTACGCGGGGCCATTCGCACTGCGCCCGCGCTGTGTCAGAACTCGACCAGCGCGAAGTCTTCCTTGCCGACGTCGCACAGCGGGCAGCGCCAGTCAGCCGGAACATCCGCCCAGCGCGTGCCGGGCGCGATGCCATCTTCGGGCAGACCGGCGCCCTCGTCGTAGATCCAGCCGCAGATCACACAGACCCATAGCCTGAAATCGTCGCTGGCTGGAGAGGCGGCCGTGCCGGTGGCGGGAGCGTCGATGGCTGCATCTGCCGGCTGGGTGTCATCGAGGCTCACGACGAGCGGTGCGTCGGTGCCCGTGCCGCTTGCGGCAAGCCGGGTCTGCAACGACTGGAGCAGGCGTTGTGCTTCGTCCATCGTCAGATCGATCCAGTACGGATCGCCTGCGCCGTCGTTGAGCCGCTCGGGAGAGAACTGGATTTCTACGGCTACGCCCTTCTTGTACATGGTAAATCGACCGGTGATGCGGCCGGCGGTCGGCGCCGGCCGTTGTGCGCAGGAGTGAAGCGGGCACTGGCCGCCCGGTTAGACGAGCAGATTCAGCAGCAGGGAGCCGATCAGTCCGAAGGCTCCGACGATTCCGAGGATCTGCATCAGGGTGAGGGATTTGCGCGAGGTGGCAGGATGATTCGAGGCGGTGGAGCGGGATGAAGTCACGTGAGGTTTCTGTTTCGGTTCGGGATGGATTGTACAGGGCGCGCCCTGTCGGGCCGCTAGCCTTCTACCCCAAGTTGGGGTGGTCCGTCAATATGGGCGCGGCACGGCGCGCGGGGCAAGATGAAGTCGATGCCGAAGCCGCAATTATCGACGCTTGCGCGCCTTTGATTGACTACTGGTTGTAGATGCAGCAATTCCTGAGGGTAGTCAGACGGCGTCGCAGCCTGCGTCGGACCGTTCAGCCCGGCTTGCCATCAGCGCGCGGGCGAAGCAGCGCCAACGCGTACGCGGCGGCGTATCGAAAGCGCCGACGTCCATACCTGCTGTGGTGTCTTCGTTGCCGGTGCGCGGTTGCTTCTGTATGTTGGGTCATCGACACGCGATCTGCGCGTCGGTCAGGCAACAGGAGTGCAGAATGACTTTAGACGCACACGGATCGGCGACAGCGCCGCTGCGCACCGATGTATTGATCGTCGGTGCTGGCCCGGTCGGCTTGTTTGCGGCATTCGAGGCGGGCGTGATCGGCCTGTCTTGCCAGATCGTCGATGCGCTCGGGCGGGTAGGCGGCCAGTGCGTTGAGCTTTATCCCGACAAGCCGATCTACGATATTCCCGCCATTTCCTCGTGCACGGCGCGCGAACTGGTCGACCGCTTGATGGAGCAATGCCGGCCGTTCGACGTTCCAGTTCATCTCGAACAACGGGTAGAAACCGTCGAGCGGCGTGACGACGGACGCTGGAGCGTCACTACCGATCGTGGTCTCGTGTTCGACACAGCCGCGATCATGCTGGCCGCCGGCAACGGCGCATTTGTGCCGCAGCGGCTGATGCTCGACGAAGCGGCGCCGCTGGAGACCCGCCATGTTCATTACAGCATCGCCAACCTGGCGGATTTCGCTGATCGCAAGGTCGTGGTGGCGGGCGGCGGCGATTCTGCCCTCGACTGGGCGCTCGCATTGCGTGCGGTCGCGCAGCGCGTCACGCTGGTTCACCGGCGCAACGGCTTCAGCGCGACGGCGTCAAGTGTCGACCAGATGAAGAGGGCAGTTGATGCCGGCGAGATGGACTTCATCGTCGGTGCAATCGGCGCGCTGAATGCGCCCGGCGGCACGCTCGAATCGATCGACGTCAAACAGGCGGGAGGCGTGACCACACGGATCGACGCCGGGCATCTGGTCGTGCTCTACGGTCTCGTCGCGGATCTCGGGCCGATTGCCACGTGGGGCATCGAAAGCGTCGCTGGCCGGCTCAACGTCGACACATCGAACTATGAGACCTCGCGTCCGGGCATTTTTGCGGTCGGCGACATCGCGAACTATCCGAACAAGCAGAAACTGATCCTGTCGGGATTTCACGAGGCGTCGCTCGCGCTGCGCAAGGCGTTCAGCTACGCGTACCCGGACAAAAAACGCGTTCACGTGCATTCGAGTTACGACACCAAGCTGGCGGAACGCGTCGCCGCGACGGCTCATTAGCGCAGAGGTGCAGCGCGTTGTACAAGCCACGCGGGCCGCGATCCGTGCGGACCGCGTGCAATGCATACCTCGAACGGCGGCTGCCCCTCGCCGCGAGCGCGTCAGCCTTTCCGGTCTTGCCTCGCAAGGCACTGGATAATCCGCGGTGCGTCGATGTCATGGCGTTTGAGCAGTTCCTGCACGCCGCGATCCTCGAGCAGACAGGTCATCACATCCTGGCAGCAGCCCTTGCCGTCACCGGAACGGGATCGCGGTGGTGGGGCGTTCTTCCCGACGCTGCTGTTACAAACTATTATTGACAATATCTGATTTATCAGATATTGTTGTTTCTAACAAACAGGAGCCGACGATGGAGCACTACACAAAAAACAGCTTTTCGTTGACGCAAAGCGTAGGCTTCGCGATCAACAAGGCACGCAATGTTCTCGTGACCGAGATGGACGCGGCCCTGAAGGATCTGGACATCACCAGCCAGCAGATGGGCATCCTGCTGTCGTTGACGAGCGGCATCGCCACCACGCCGTTCGAGCTGTCAAAGCTGCTCGGTATCGACACGGGACTCATGACCCGCATGCTGGACAAGCTCGAAACGAAGGGCTTGCTCGAACGTTCGCGCAGCCTCGAAGACCGCCGGGTCGTCAATCTGAAGCTGACGGAGAAGGGCGAGGAAGTCGCGAGCCAGCTCCCCGAGGTCGCTCCTGGCGTGCTGAACAACCGCCTGAAGGATTTCTCCAGGGCGGAATTCAAGGAACTGCAACGCCTGCTGACCAAGTTCCTTGGCGACTGAGCGGCAAATTTTTTTGTCTATTTATCTGATTGGTCAGAAAACAAAATCACAGTTAAATGAAAACGCCGCCGTGACGCGGATCGCGAAGGGTCGATCGAGATCGGTGGAAACGCGGCAAGCGCACCGAGGAAGACCGCGAACAGGATGGATTCCGGTTTGAGGCGGGGCGCTTTTATGGGATCAACACCACGCGGCCGCTCGTGCCTCCTGCGACGGCACGATAGGCGGCCTGCGCGTCGTGGAGCGAAAAGCGCCCGGCGATCTTTGGCGGAACGTAGCTGCGGTCTTCGAAACCGGGCCGCAACGCTTCCATCAGATCCGCCGAAGCAACGAGATCGCGCTTGAGCGTATCCACGCCGAGCAGACGGCTTTCGTTGTGGTAGAAGTCGGCCAGATCGAAGGTCACCTGACGCCGGTCCGTCGCCGAGATTTCGACCAGTCGGCCGCGCACCGCAAGCATAGGCAGCGCGGTCTCAAACATCGATCCTCCGACCGTATCGAACACCACTGCCGCGCCACCGTTCGTGACTTCGCGCACGCGCGCGATGGCATCTTCGGCGGAGGAATTGACCCACTCGTCCACGGACGGGTGGGCTGCGCCACCCCGACCCACGCCGATTACGCGCGCGCCGATGCGTTTTGCGATCTGGGCGGCGGCGCCACCCACGCCTCCGAGGCCGATGATGACGATTGTTTCGTCTGCCTGCACCTGCGCAGCTTCGACCACGCTGCACCAGGCCGCGATGAAGTTCACGCCGATCGAGGCCGCTTCTTCATGCGAAAGCGTGACCGGCTTGCGCCGCAACGCCGCCACCGGCACGACAACATACTCCGCGTGCGTGCCGTCGCGGGTGAAGCCGACGTCGCCGCCCGAGCCCCACACCTCCGCGCCGGCCCATGCCGGCGGCCCCTCGACCACCACCCCGGAATAGTCCCGCCCGGGCGTACGCGGCAGCGTCGTCTGGCTCATCCGGCCGGCGACGTTCTTTACGTCGCTCGGATTGATCGACGCCGCCATGATCTTGACGACGGCTTCGTCCGGACTGGCCGCTGGTGTCGGGACATCCTGCAGCGAGAGGACGTCCGGGCCGCCGTGTTGCTCGAATCGCAAGGCTTTCATGATGGTCTCGCTGGATGGGATGAAGCATTGTTGCGTGACAGGCGGCTGGTGAACAGTCTCCCGAACGGATAGTATCGAAGACGACCTGCGCTCCGGTGCGCTGATCGAGTGCCTGGCCGGCTATCACTGCGCGAGCATGCGCGTGAGTTTGCGTTCGCTCCCGTATCCGCGAGGCGCAAGCTTCGAATGCACCAGGTTCTCCAGCGACATCGGCCGCGCCAGATGGTAGCCCTGCACCTGCGCGGCACCGATGTCGCGCAGCACGGCGAGCGTTGCCTCGTCCTCGACGCCTTCGGCGACGACGGTCAGCCCCAGCGACTCCGCCATCCGCACGATCGCACGGACGATTGCACGGCTGCGCGAACTCGTCGTCAATTCGAGGACGAACGACTTGTCGATCTTCAGCCCGCTGAAATGGAACTGGTGTACGTAGCTCAGCGACGAGAAGCCCGTGCCGAAGTCGTCGAGCATCACCGACATGCCGTTGTTCGCCAGGTTCTGCATCGTCTTGCGGGCGAGATCCGGCTCGGCCACCAGCGCGCCTTCGGTCAGTTCCAGCGAGATGCGCGACGGTTGCACCTGATACTGGCTCAGCAGCACGAGCAGTTCGGTGGCGAAGTCGGGGCGCGTGATGCTGTAGCTCGACAGGTTCACGTGCACGGGTGGCCAGTTCGCATGCTCCGGCCGTGCAAGCGTCTCCGCCACGAGCTTCAGCATGTGCATGTCCAGACGCCCGATCAGCTTGAGGCCCTCGACCGCCGGCAGAAACCGCCCCGGAGCCCAGATGTCGCCATTGGGCTGTCGCCAGCGAATCAGCGCTTCGAGCGCGACGAGTTCGCCGCTCCCTACGTCGACGATCGGCTGAAAGTACGGCACCAGTTCATCGTCGCGTTTCAGTGCGCGACGCAGCGCACCTTCCGTTTCGACCTGATCGGACAGTTCGCGGCGCAGTTCCTGGTTGAACACGGCGAAGCTGTCGCGGCCGCGGCCCTTGACCCGGTACATGGCCGTGTCGGCGTCGCGCAGCAGATCGGTCGGGTTCGAATGGAAGTTGTTGTCGGCGCCCACAATTCCCACGCTGCACGACGAGAACACCACATGCTCGCCGATGTTGAACGGCTGGTCGAATGCCGCGAGGATCCGTTCGGCGATCGCAAGCACGGTCGAGAGCGGCGCGCCGGGCACCATCACCGCGAATTCGTCGCCGCCGAGCCGGGCGAGCAGGTCGTCGTGGCGCACGCAGCTGCGAAGCCGTTCGGCGACCTGCACGAGCAGCACGTCGCCGAGATGGTGGCCGAGACTGTCGTTCACCACCTTGAAGCGGTCGAGATCGATGAAGAGGACGGACAGGCTCTTGCCGTGGCTGCAATGGTCGTCCCACGCGGCTTCGAGCCGCTGACGCAGGTGCGCCCGGTTCGGCAGCCCCGTCAGCGCGTCGTGGAAGTTCTCGTGCAGAAGACGCGCGTTGGCGTTGTCGAGCTCGCGGGTGCGCGCCTGGACGCGTGCTTCGAGATCGAGGTTGGCCGCGTGCTGCGCGTCCGCTGCGCGGCGGCGCGCGAGTGCGGTGTCGATATGCCGGGAGACGAAGGTCAGCAGGTCCTGATCGCGCGCGTCGTAGCGGATGTGTTCCTGATAGCTTTGCACGACCAGCACGCCGCGTATGACGTCGGCGTCGAAGAGCGGCACGCCCAGCCACGAACGCATGCGGATGTTCTCGCTATCCAGATCGATTTCCCCGCGGGCGACAAGCTGGACCGCATCGTCCGTCGTGAAAAGGCACGGAGCGCGCCGGCGGATCACGTACTCGGTCAGGCCCCGCTTGCCGCGCCGTGCCGACGGTACGTGTCTTATCGCTTCGTCGATGTAATAGGGAAACGAAACTTCTTCAGTGAACGGATCGAAGAACGCGACGTAGAAGTTGCGCGCATACAGCAGACCACCAACGATCTTGTGCAGGCTGCGGAAAAATTCACCGATCTCCACCGGCTGGCTCGACAGTTCCGCGATCTTGAAGAGCGTCGCCTGCAGATGCTCGGCGCGTTTACGCTCGGCAATCTCTTCGCGCAGGGTGTCGTTGAGCTGCGACAGCTCGGCCGTGCGCAGCGCGACCTGCTTTTCCAGATCGACGCGGTGCAGGATCCGGTCGAGCGCCATCGCCACGTGGCGCGCCACGACCAGAAAGAGCGCTCGGTCTTCGGCGCTGTAAATGCGCGAGACGTCATAGACCTGCATCGTCACCATGCCGAACACTTCGTCCGACGCGTTTTTCAGCGGCGCGCCCATCCAGAACTCGGGGCGATGGCCGACGCAGAAAAAGAGCCCGTCCGCTTCGGCTTGGGCGATGCCGGCCGCATCGATCAGGAGCGGCTGACCGGTCGTCAGCACGTAACCGGTGAGCGATAACCTGGCGGGATCGACCAGGTCGGCGTGATCGGTGTCCACGGTTTCCGTGTCGATCACGTCGACGTAATAGGGGAAGGTGACGACACCTTTCGCGCGATCGAAAAGCGCCAGATAGAAGTTTTCGGCGTCGATCAGCGTGGCGAGCCGTTCGTGAATGGCATGCAGGAAGGCCGCCCGCTCCCGGATCGAACTGGCGAGGTAGGCGATGTCGTACAGCACGCGCTGCACGTTCTGCGCGCGGGCGAGCGCGTGCGCCTGGACCCGCTCGCCGATGACACGGGCGAGTTCCGCCAGGGTTTCGTCGCCGGCGTATCCGGCCGGCGCGAGCAGCCAGCCGAGCACCGTTTCGCCCCGGCCGGTCGGCCATGCGCACCAGCCACGCGCGGCGCACATCGCAGTGAGCGCGTCTTCCGCGATCGTGTGCGGCCAGTCGAGCGGCATGTCGCTCGTGCTGGCGAGATCGAGCTGCTCGCCGGCCCGATACCACGCCCATGGGCGACCGTTGCTGGCGCCCTGCGCCTCGCGGATCGAACCGTCAATGGACAGTTCGCCCGGCCTGCTGGATGACCGCAATGAGTTCCCCATCAGCCAACCCTTGTGCGTTCCCGGAAGAGTTTATTGTCACCGTGCTATATCGGCGGTTCTCACGGGAACTTGATAGGGCGGTCCCGCCCGGGCGCGGGTCCGTGCGAAACTTCCCCCGGCGTGGCCGCAAAAAAACCAGGCGTAAGATGGGATGGGCACGGGGGACTGCGCCGCTTTGCCCGTGAACGCGTGGAACCGCAGGGGCTCGCCCGGCCGGCGCCCCGCCCGAAGCCGCGGCGGTCCCGCGCACATTGCGATGGAGGTCGACATGACGCGTGAACTCAGAACCGAGCAGGAGCTGATGCAGATCGTTTCACGGGCGCTCGCGGACAACCCGGATACGACCGGCTGGAGCCCCACCGCCATCCAGGAACACATCGAAGACGAGGGGGGCTGCAACTGGGACATCGACTATCTGCATGGCGACAGCAAGAGTGCGAACGTCAAGGAGATCGTCATGCCGGCCGCTTCGAAGGTCATCAACGATTTGCGTAGTCGCTACAACCTGTTGTAGCGTCACGTCCGCACGCTTCAGACACGACTGACGGGAACACCCGGGGAGAATACCTGTATGGACCGCCTGCAGGCGATTGAAGTTTTCACACGCGTAGTCGAGACGAACAGCTTTTCGAAAGCCGCCGAACTGCTCGACCTGCCTCGCGGATCGGTGAGCACGCTGATTCAGGGCCTCGAGCAACAACTGGGCGTCCGCCTGTTGAACCGGACTACGCGGCAGGTCAGCGTCACCGAAGACGGCGCGCTTTACTACGAACGCTGCATCCGCGTCCTCGCGGAACTCGCTGATGCGGAGTCGTCGCTGTCGAACAAGCGCCAGAACCCGACCGGGACGGTTCGCGTCGATACCTCGGGCACGCTCGCGAGGACGCTGCTGCTGCCCGCGCTGGACGAGTTCTATCGCACCTATCCGCATATCGACGTGCGGCTGGGGCTGGCCGACCGGAACATCGATCTGGTTCAGGATGGGGTCGACTGCGTGATCCGGATGGGCGCGCTCGAAGAGTCGAGCCTCGTCGCGCGTCGCATCGGCAGCGCGCGGATCACCACCTGCGCGTCGCCTGCCTACCTGGAAGAGCACGGCACGCCCGCTACGCTCGACGACCTCAGGCAGCATCGTGCGATCAACTACGTGTCCGCACGTTCAGGCAAGACGTTTCCGTTCGAATTCGACGTGAATGGCGAGATCGTCAGGATATCGCTGGATGGCGCGCTCGCCGTGAACGACGGGACGGTCTATATCTCGGCGGGTGTGCATGGGTTCGGCATCATCCAGCCGTCGCGCTTCATGGTGGCCGACCTGATCGCGCGCGGCGAATTGACGGAAATCCTGACGACTTATCACGCCCCGCCCACACCGCTGTCGATTGTTTATCCGCACCGCCGCCATCTGAGCTCGCGGGTACGCGCGTTCACCGAGTGGGTGACCGAACTGGCGCATCGCAATCCCGATCTGAGCCTCTGAGCGACAGGCACGATCCTCGCGAGCCGGCAAGGTCGCGCGATCATGAGCGGAAGGATAAAACGCGCACAGCCGGCGCACGGCGTGGGCACGAGGTCGAACCGCCTTTGATGCAGGTCAAGTCGTTGCGCGAGAAAGCATCGATCATGACGCTACGGGCCCGGGTTGGCGAGACGTCCGCGTCGGCAAGCTTTCTTCGGGGAAGGCGCTTCATCTGCAGCAGCACACTTGTTCGAGGTGACCGATGGGCGTCGGCATGCAGATTGTGTACCTCGGGTTCGCCGGGTCCAACCAGCTCGAAGCCGAAGCCGGCGCGCAGTTCGTACGCCTCGAGCGCTTCGGAAAGTTCATCTCGGGCTGTCATCTCGCGATCGAAGCATGTGGCTTCCGCTCGGGACACCGTCTTTACGATGCAAGGCTCGACCTGATTACGCGCAGGAATGATCTGATTCCGGTCGAGCGTTACACAGACGAGGACCCGCGCATCGCGCTGCGCGCGGCCTTCGATGCAGCGGTGCGACGGCTCGAACAGCCGTCCGCGGACGGCGGACTGGCAGACAGGCGGGACAGGCCCGCCAGACCCGTTTGTCGCGACGCATCTTTGGATCGGCTGGCTAACCTGACCCAACGTGGGGAGACCAACATGTACGAACATATCCTGGTTGCACTGGACGGCAGCGAATCGTCGAAACGCGCCCTGGGCGAAGCCATTCGCATGGCGCTACTCGCGCACGGCAAGGTCACGGCGGTCTACGTCGTGGACAGCTCCACGACGTTCGCCTATGCGGGCGAGTTTGACCCGCTTGCCTTGACGAGGGCGTTGCGGATCGACGGCGAGCGGGTGCTCGAGGAGGCTCGCAAGCTGATGGACGGGCAGGGCGTTGACGGTGCGGCGCAGGTTGTGGAGACCGACGGTCTTTCCGAGGACACCGCCAGTTGCCTGCAGCGCGAGGCGCAACGTGTCGGCGCCGATCTCGTCGTGCTTGGCACGCATGGCCGGCGGGGCGTGCGGCGCATGGTGATCGGCAGCGTCGCTGAGCGTTTCGTCAGGTTCTCGACGTGCCCCGTCCTGCTGGTGCGTGAAGTGCAGCCTGCACTTTGAGACAAAACTGAGTCCCCGGACCCTGTTGACATTGACGCGCAGACACCTCTGTGGCCGCAGGCAGGCTGCGGCCGCGATGTCACTGACTCAGCACCCACACGATCAGCGTATGGGCGTCTTCAGGCGTAATCGGGCCGCCGCGGTCGGCGGGAAGCGGCATCGCCGTGTCGCCCCAATGCGCCTTGCCGCCGAGCCTCAGCTTGTTTTCGAGCATGAGGCGCGCATTGGGCACCTTGCGATAACGCTCGGCGATCTGCTGGAACGACGGGGCGAGGAACGGGGCGTCGGTCGTGTGGCAGAACATGCAGTGATCAACGCGATCGACATGCGTGCACCAACCACCAGCGCGCGTCGCTTGCGGGCCGAAACTGGCCCGCCGCGCGCCCCATGACGGGCACACGATCATCGGGCGCCGAGGAGCGATTGATCTGGCTCAAGCCTGCCCCGGCACCATGTCTTGCAGTGCAGCACCGGCGGGCTATGCTGTATGAAGGCGCACGTCGCGCGTGGCGACGGCGGCCTCGCCATGCAGCATGGCCGGTGTCCGGGCCGAACCGCTGGCGCGTCACAGGGCCACGCATAGTGCGAGGCGAGGGTCATGCATATTCATTTTCCGCCGGAAATGCCAGAGTATTGCGCGAGGGATCTCGTGGTTGCCTTTACGGCTGTGGTAGACGGCAAGCGGGTTCAATGCGCCGTGACGGCAGAGGCGCTTGAAGATCATTTCGGCGCGGCGTCGCTGCGCGAAGACGATCTGCTCAGCGCGTTCGAAGCACACCGGTCCGCAATCGAACATTCGGCTGAGCGGATGTTGAAGGAAGTCGAAGGCAAGCCGGTGCTTCTGCATAGCGGGTTTTTCAGGTTCTGCCAGTGAATTTCCCCGGGCGGTCGCCGCGGCCGCTGGCGCAGCGCGCCTTTCTGGGGTGCGGACAAACCGCTGAGGCAGGCCATTCAGGCAGGCCGTTCAGGAGGCGAACCATGCGGGCGATGGTATTCGACGGCAACTCGGCGCTGCTACGCGAGATGGACGTATCCGACCCGATGCCGTCTGCGGGGCAGCTGCTGATCGATATCCACGCCTGCGGGATTTGCCGCACGGATCTGCATGTGGTCGACGGCGAACTGACCGATCCGAAGCGACCGGTGATTCCCGGTCACGAGATCGTCGGCACGGTCGCCGGGCTCGGCGCGGGTGTCGACGGTTTCGCCGTGGGCGATCGTGTCGGCGTGCCGTGGGTGGGGCGCACCTGCGGACACTGCCGTTATTGCCATTCACACCACGAAAATCTCTGCGACGACCCGGGTTTCACGGGCTACACGATCGATGGCGGCTACGCAGAACGTACAGTGGCGGACAGCCGTTACTGCTTTCACCTGCCGCCTCAGTACTCCGATGTGGAAGCCGCGCCGCTGCTGTGCGCGGGCCTGATCGGCTACAGGACCTTGAAGATGGCGGGTGACGCGAGGCGCATCGGCATTTACGGCTTTGGGGCGGCCGCGCATATCGTCGCACAGGTTGCGCGTCACGAGGGGCGCACGGTCTATGCTTTCACCCGCGCGGGAGACACCGCCGCGCAGCAACTCGCGCTGAGCCTCGGGGCGAGCTGGGCCGGCAGCAGCGGCGACGAGCCGCCGGAGGAACTCGACGCCGCGCTGCTCTTCGCCCCGGTGGGCGCGCTGGTGCCGGTTGCGCTCAAGGCGGTGGCGAAGGGCGGCATCGTCGTGTGCGGCGGAATTCACATGAGCGACATTCCGTCGTTTCCATACGCGTTCTTGTGGGGCGAGCGGCGCGTCGTGTCGGTGGCGAACCTGACGCGTGAAGACGGCGCGGCTTTCATGAAGCTGGCGGGCGAGAAGCGCCTTGTCATTACGACAACGCCCTATCCGCTTGGCGACGCCAACCGGGCACTCTCAGACCTGCGTGAGGGACGGCTGGCCGGCGCGGCAGTCCTGTCGATGAGGTGACGCAGAAGCGGACGGACGCTTCGCCGCCCGGATGGCGCGTCTGCCGGTTTCGCGTCGACGTGCCGCTGGATATCGCCGTGTATCGCAGGAGGTCACTCGACGCGTACAAACAGGCTCAAACCCGCTCGAGTCCTTCCGGATCGAGGATGCGAATCTGTTTGCCGCGCGCATCGACCAGTCCTTCCCGCTGGAATTTCGAGAACATGCGGCTGACGGTTTCGAGTTTCATGCCGAGATAGCTGCCGATTTCCTCGCGCGTCATCCGCAGGTTGAACTCCGCCGACGAGTAGCCGCGAGCCTTGAGCCGGGCCGACAGATTGAGCAGGAAAGCTGCGACGCGCTGCTCGGCCGACATCGTGCCGAGCAGCATCATCAGGACGGATTCGCGGACGATCTCGCTGCTCATCATCCGGTGCACGTGCTGCTGAATGCCCTTGACCTCCCGGCACAACGATTCGAGCAGGTGAAACGGGATGATGCAGACGTTGCTGTCTTCGATGGCGATCGCATCGAAGCTGTGATGGCCCGTGCTCACGCCATCCAGACCGAGCGCATCGCCCGCGAGATGAAATCCCGTCACCTGCTCGCGTCCGTCGCGATGCATGACGACGGTCTTGAACGACCCTGCGTGCACCGCGTAGATGCTCTGGAAAGCATCGCCCGCGCGATAGAGCGCCTCTGCCTGCCTGACCATGCGCGTCGAGCAGATGATCGCGTCGAGTCGTTGCAGTTCGAGCAGTGAGAGGCCTTGCGGCATGCAGACCGCGCGCATCGCGCAGGTCGAGCAGCGCGCGGCCGGCCGCAGGGCGCTGTTTGCGGCGCTGGCTACCCAGGGTGCGGGCGATACCGGCGCTGCGGGCAGGGCAACCGGCGCGGCGACGGGGTAGTCGGCTACGTCAGACATGATGTGCTCCTCGTTCCTGGGTGGTGCGAGCGAAATGCTCGCGCGCAATGTGCTCGATCGTGTCGCGGGTCAGCTCGAACTCGCTGGATCTGTCGAAGAAGTCGTGCGCTCCGAAGGCCATGCAGGCGGTGCGAAACGACGCGTTCGCGTTATCGGGAATATCGCAGGTCATGCGCTGCAGTATGGGAGGCACCGACCCGAAAACAAATCGTCCGTGTATGAAGTTGGCGTAGGCGGCGCGGAAGGTGTGTAGGGAAATGCCTACAAAAGAGGACCGATCAATGCCGCTTTGGAAGCGTCCCGGTTGCTCGGGCAGCGCGGCAGCCAAACCACGCCGGTACCCACGGCAATCAGATCTCGTCGTCCTCGCCGAAAAGCTTGTGGCGCACCGCATAGCGCACGAGCGCGGCTTCGTGCGGCATCTGCATCTTTTCAAGGATGCGGGTCTTGTAGGTGCTGACTGTCTTCGCGCTGACACACAGCTCCAGGGCGATTTCGGAGATCGTCTGGCCGGCCGCAATGCGTCGGAACACATCGAACTCCCGGTCCGACAGACGCTGATGCGGCAGCGTATCGACCGGTTCGTTGAGACTCTGCGCAAACTGCTCCGCCATCGCAAGGCTCACGTAGACGCCGCCGCTTGCGACCTTCGTGACCGCCGAGACCAGTTCGGCGCTGGCGCTTTCCTTCGTCAGATAGCCTGACGCGCCAGCCTTGAAGGCACGCACCGCATATTGCTGTTCCGCATGCATGGTCAGCACGAGGATGCGCAAGGCAGGCTTTTCGTCCTTGATCTGCCTGATGAGTTCGACGCCGTTGCGGCCGGGCATCGACAGGTCGAGCACCAGCACGTGGGCTTGCGTGCCGCGGATCAGCGCGATCGTGCTCGCGCCGTCGTTTGCCTCGCCGACCACCTCGAAGCCGCTTGCGTTCTGCAGGATATGCCGCAGGCCATCACGCACCAGCGTGTGGTCGTCGGCGATCAGCACCTTCGTCATGGCGGGTCCTCTTCGAGTTTTATCGCCTGTAGCGGGAACGTGACCGTGATCGCGAAGCCTTTCCCGTTCGCTGTGTCGATTTCGACGGACCCGCCCAGCATATGCACCCGCTCGCGGATGCCCAGCAGGCCAAAGGACTTCTCCGCCCGCGTATCGCGCTCGCCCGCGCCGTGTCCGTTGTCGACGATCCGCAGCACACAGGACGCGTCCTCGATGCGCATTGTCAGCATGACGAGTGTAGCGTCGGCATGCTTCGCGACGTTGGTCAGCGCTTCCTGCACGATGCGGAACAACGCCGTCGCGCCGTCGCGCGTGAAGCGGGTCTCGCCGGTTTCGATGCGGCGTTCGACGTCGATGCCGTAACGGCTCGTGAAATCGCTGGCGAGCCATTCGATTGCCGGAATCAGGCCGAGGTCATCCAGCATCACCGGCCGCAGGTCGGCGGCGATCCGCCGGACGGATGCGACCGTCGCGTCGATCAGCCGGCGCATGCCGTGCAACTGCCTGAAAATTTCGGGCCTTAAGGCGGGATCAGCGGTGAGCGCCATCTCGACCGACGAGAGATCCATTTTCAGCGCCGTCAACTGCTGGCCGAGATCATCGTGCAACTCGCGGGCGATGCGGGTTTTTTCCTCTTCACGCACATTCTGAAGGTTCGCGGACAGTTCGCGCAGTTCTTCGCGTGAGCGCTTCTGGGCATTGTCGGCTTTGACGCGTTCCGTCACGTCGCGCAGCATCACCGTGTACAGCTTGCCGGTCGCGTCGCGAATCTGCGAAATCGACGCTTCGATCGGGAATTCCTCGCCGTTCGCCCGCAATCCGAACAGCACACGCTGCCGGCCCATCTGGCGATCCGATACCCCGGTCACGCCGAACTGGTCGACGTGCCGCGCATGGGCGGCACGAAACCGCTCGGGGATGAACCGGGAGAGCGGCGAGCCGATCGCATCCATCGCCGAGCAGCCGAACAGCCGCTCGGCCATCGGATTGAAGATGACGACGCGCTGGCTTTCATCGATGGTAATGATCGCTTCCATCGACGAACGGATGATGCCCATCATGCGCGCTTCGTTGAGTGTCGAGCGGGTCGGCTCTTCACGGTTGGCGCGAGCCGCACCGGCACGTTCGCGGGCGATGAGAAACGCGAAGGCAGCAAGCAGCGCGGCGGCCGCCAGCCCGACCAGCAGCACGATCGAATCCGCGTCGCCGGTGGCTGCGCGCAGCTGGTGTTCGCTCGTCGTGTAGACGAGCGTGAGCGGTTCGCCGCCAAAGTCCAGCGTCGAGATGTGCCGAACGGGCGGCGATGAGTCGGCGACATCGTCGCCAGCCGGTTCGGAGCTGTAAATCCGGGTCGCGGGCGTACCGGCGAGAACCTGCAGGTCGATCCGTTTCTGCCCGGCCATGGTCTGGTCGAAGAGCCGTTCGGTATCCAGAATCGCAACGAGCACGCCATCCACGTTTGCGCGCCGGCTGCCCGGAGTGAGCGGGGTAGCGCGGGTGCGGAACACCGGCAGGTACAGTTCGATATGGGTGCGGGCGTCGTGGGACGGTCGGCCGGGCGGCGCAGCGAGCGCGTTGAGCGCCATCTCCCCGGTGTCGACGGCACGCAGCACGGCGGTCTGCCGGGATGGGTCGCGCATCAGGTCATCGCCGGGCGACGGCAGGTCGTCGCTCGCGGGGGCGATCAGGGCAACGGCTGTCGCATTGCCGGCAGGCGCGGGCGCTGGGGATGACGCGCTACGGTTGGCGGTATCCGGAAGGTATGCGAGCGCTTCCGGTTTCACGTCGGCGTAAGCCAGTGCGCGAACCGCCGACATCGTGCCCGCGAGATCGAGCCGGTCGACGTACTCGCGCCATGCATCCGGCGTAAGCCCTGGCGACGCAACCACCAAGCCGCGTGCGCCCCGCAGAAGGTCTGCGCAATGGGAGAGGTCGCGCTGGGCGTCGCGCGCGAGGCGCGTCGCACGGTGCTCGAAACGGCCACGCTCGGCGAGTGACGCCTGCTGCCCGACGAACTGCCAGGCCGCGAGGGCAACCGCCATGCCGGCCACCAACGCGGCGATTGCGGCCACCGCGGGCCGTTGCCCAATCGCGGCGATGCGCAGCCGCCAGGGCCTTACGCTGGAGCTACGCTCTTTACGGGGTACAGCCATGCGGCTCCGCCTGAAGAAGATCATTGCGCAGCGTGGCAACATGGCTGCGTGCAGGGATAACCCGGGCGCCGTCGCGGTTCGGCGCGGATCTGCTTTCGTCTGATTCTGCCTCGTTAAGCCTGGCCTGCCAATGCGTATAAGCATATAACGTGCGCGGGGGAGGGTCGCCCTTTCGCCTGGCTTCGTGCAGAACTGGTGGCCCCCTGATCCTCGTCAACCCTGCGGCGTTCGATGTCTCGCAGACTAGAATTCCCTTATGCGGCGTTGAATCCGCGCGATCAACAAAAGCGGGCGTAAGCCCAGGAGGCGGTCATGTACAAACGAATCTTCACCGCGATCGACGGCAGTGAATCCGCGCAGCGCGCGCTCGACGAGGCCGTGAAGCTGGCGCAGGTGACGGACGCCACGGTGACGGCTGTTTGCGTCGTGCAGCATGCGGCGAAACTCGTGGACGTGGGCGCCGGTTTCCTCGACGAGCCGCCCACCACAGCGGCGGGCGAAGCGGCCACGGCGGCGCTCGAACAAGCGGAAGAACGCTTCAGGCAGGCTCGCGTGAAAGGCGTCGCCCGCGCGGTCGACGCCTGGGGCGAAGACATCGCCAGCGTGCTGAGCCGTGCGGCCGACGAATGCGAGGCCGACCTGATCGTGATCGGCACGCAAGGCCGGCGTGGCTGGCGCCGGATGCTGCTGGGCAGTGTTGCGGAATCATTGGTGCGGCTGACCGAGGTGCCGGTATTGCTGGTGCGGCACGACCCGGATGCCGAGTACATTCCTCCCGGCCTGTAAGCCGTCGGGCGGGAGGGGACGGTCCGGCTCGCCTTGGTCCGCAAGAAAATTGCGCGCGATATATGACGCCGGATCATCCGGATCCTGCTGACCGACGATCAGCAGGTCGGCGTGACGCGCATGCAACGTGGCGACTTCGACGGCTGTCGTCAAGATGAACGAGGAGCGTCCGGTAGTTCATGACGGCTCCTTCAGCGCGACGGGAGCCGCGTCGCTGTCAGCACCGGCCGTGGGCGCACAGTGCGCCGGCACCAGAAGGACAGGGCAGTGGGCAATGCGCAAAAAGCGTTCCGCGACGCTGCCGAGCACCAACCGCTGAACGCCGCGCCGCCCGTGGGTGCCCATCACAACGAGATCGGCGTGCAGGTCGGAGGCGGCACGCAGGATGTGCTGCGCGATGTCGCCGCCGAGCGGTTCGACCTCGATGATCCGCGGCGATCCGGACACGCCTTCGCGCTTCATCTGCGCCAGAGCGTCGGCTGTCACATGTGTGCCTTCTTCGATGAAAGCATCGCGCACATACGACGGATCGTAGCCCGGCACGTCGTAGCTCATCAGTGGTATGTCGACGACATAGAGCGGCTGTAGCGCCGCGCCCGTCTCCCGGGCCAGCTTCAGCGCAGCAGAGAAAGCCAGGGCGGATGGTTCGCTGCCGTCGATGGGAGCCAGAATGTGCCTGTACATGGTGTGCCTCGCCGGGATGGTCAGTATGTGAATCCATCATGGGTGGCGAACGGCCGTCCTGTGCTGATCTGGATCAAGCGGTTCGACGAACCAGCGTCCAGCACGGGCAGCCTTCGCGTTCGCCTGACGCGTGTCAGTGCGACATCAGCGTGGGCACTGTCATCGACTTCAGCACCGAGCGGGTCGCGCCGCCCATCACCAGTTCCTGCCAGCGGGCGTGACCGTACGCGCCCATCACCAGCAGGTCGCTTCCGTCGTCGGCCGCGTGCGACAGCAGGGCCTCGCCGATCGATGCGCCCGGCGACACGGTAATGTCCCTGACTTCGACGTTGACTCCATGGCGCGCCACGACCGCCGCGATATCGGCGCCAGGCATCCGGCTGCCGGGCGGCTCGTCTTTCGCCCCGTTGATGGTGACGATCGTCGTCAGTTTTGCGTGCTGCATGAAGGGCAGCGCGTCGTGGAGCGCGCGCGTGGCTTCGCGGCTGCCGTCCCAGGCAACCGTCACGCGCGCCCCCGTCGACACAAAGCTGCCTGCATACGGAACGAACAGCACAGGACGGCCGGCCGACATGACCAGGTCTTCCGGGAAATGCCCGCCGACATAAGCCTCGGGATCGTTCGGATCATCCTGACCGGCAACGATCAGATCGGTGCAGCGGGCGATGCGCGGAACCGCGATGTTCGCGTACCCGTCCGTGCTGATCCAGTCCGCGGCGATCTTTGCGCGGGTGGCTTCGGCGCGAAACAGGCGCTCGATTGCCGCGCGCCGCTCATGCCGCTGGGCTTCGTGGTCGGGGTAGTACGCGGCCGTGCCCGCCATGACATGGAACGCGCGCGGATCGGGCGTGAACGCCGAAAACACGCCCGTGAGATGCGCGTCGAAGCGCTTTGCGATCTGCAGGGCGAGTTCGAGTCGCGGGTGGGCACGTTCGCTCGTGTCGAGATGAACAGCGATGCTTTTGTAGCTCATTGCGGCAACTCCGGTAATGAACAGGATGACGGGTATCGACGTCATCTGGAGTCTATGAGGACCGCAGTTGCGAGGTTTGACGCAGATCAACCGCCCGCTGGCGGAATGCTGCTTGATGCAGGTCAATCATCAGAGGTAAGGTTGGCCTACACTGACCAGGAACTGCTGTTGCGGGAACCCCGCGACTTTCTCGCCGTTGAAAGGAGCTCATCATGGCGACTGAACTCAACACTTCATTCGATATCATTCGCGCGAATCTCGACCTGGCGCTACGGATGGTCACCTTCGGGCTGGAGGGCCGCCGCGATGCGTGCGCGTTCCAGACGCAGCGGATCAATCGTGACCTCGCTGCGGTCAGGAAACTGCAGGAAGCCTCGAGCCGGTCCAAAGACCTGAACGAATACAACGCTGCGTGCCAGTCGATGTTGCAGGACTACATGACGGCCAGCACCAGTATCTGGCAGGAGGCGCTGGGCTCCGCTGTGCGTAACCAGTCCGCGTTCGGCGACGACATGCGTGCGGCGCTGCAAAGCTGGCAGTCGGCCTGGACCACGCAGTGCCAGAAGGCAGCCGACGTAAGTGGGGCCGGCACACCGATGCGGGAGTGGATGGAGCGTTTCGAGCAGGCGATTTCAGGCGCAATCCCGGACGCGATGCTGGCAGGCAACAAGGGTGCCGAACCGGCCCTGGCAGCCGCAGAGGGCGGGCGTCCGAAGAAGGGGGAGCAGCATGTCGGCTAGACGCGTTGCTTTTGTCACGGGCGGCATGGGCGGACTCGGCGCCGCCATCAGCCGCCGGCTGCACGATGCCGGCATGACCGTCGCGATGTCGCATTCGCCGCGCAACGACCACATGGCGACGTGGCTCACGCACGAACGCGATGCCGGCCGCCACTTCCGGTCTTTCGAAATCGATGTGACGGACTTCGAGTCATGCGAGCGCGGCGCGCGGCAGGTGCTGGACGAGTTCGGCGCCGTCGATGTGCTGATCAATAACGCGGGCATCACGCGCGACTCGACTTTCGTCAAGATGACGAAGGGCGACTGGGACGCGGTTCTGCGCGCCGATCTGGACGCGCTGTTCAACATGACCAAGCCGTTTATCGGCGGCATGATCGAGCGGCATTTCGGGCGGGTCGTCAACATCGGGTCGGTGAATGGTTCGCGCGGCGCGTTCGGCCAGACGAACTATTCGGCGGCGAAGGCAGGCATCCATGGCCTGACGAAGTCGCTGGCGCTCGAGGTGGCGAAATATGGTGTGACCGTCAATACGGTCTCGCCCGGCTATCTGGCGACGTCGATGGTTGAATCGGTTCCGAAAGACGTCATGGAAAAGAAAATCCTGCCGCAGATTCCGGTCGGCAGGCTCGGCCAGCCCGACGAGATCGCCGCGCTGATCGCGTTTCTTTGTTCCGACGACGCGGGATTTATCACCGGCGCGGATCTTGCAATCAACGGCGGCATGCATATGCAATGAAGCGTGATCCCATCGAGGCGGCGCGCGAGCCGTCGATGGGCGTGGTGCAGCGCGCCACAATTGACGCACACCAAGGGCTTCGCCGCTCACTGCCCTAAAGTCTCTGTTAGAGAAGGATTCGTTCCATCACAGGAGGCGCGACTATGAAAGCACTCGTGTATCACGGCCCGGGAAAGAAATCGCTCGATGAGCGGCCACTGCCGGAACTCGCCGCACCAGGCGATGCAATCGTCAAAATGACGCGCACGACGATCTGCGGCACCGATCTGCACATTCTGAAGGGCGACGTGCCGACCTGCGAGCCGGGCCGTATTCTGGGCCACGAAGGCGTCGGCGTCATCGAACAGGTAGGTGCTGCGGTTTCATCGTTCAAACAAGGCGATCATGTGCTGATCTCGTGTATCTCGTCATGCGGAAAGTGCGACTATTGCCGGCGCGGCATGTATTCGCATTGCACGACGGGCGGCTGGATTCTTGGCCACCGGATCGATGGCACGCAGGCCGAATACGTGCGCATTCCGCACGCCGAGACGAGCCTGTATCCCGTGCCGGCAGGCGCCGACGAGGAAGCGCTCGTGATGCTGTCCGATATTCTGCCAACCGGCTTCGAATGCGGTGTGCTGAATGGCAAGGTGCAGCCTGGCAGCACGGTGGCGATCGTCGGTGCGGGGCCGATCGGCCTTGCCGCGCTCCTTACCGCGCAGTTCTATTCGCCGTCCCAGATCGTGATGGTCGACCGCGATGCGAACCGCCTCGAAGTGGCGAAACGTTTCGGCGCGACCGCCTGCATCGACATCGGGAGTCGCGATACTGTCACCGAAGTCATGAAGCTGACCGACCAGACCGGCGTCGACTGTGCGATCGAAGCGGTGGGTATTCCGGCAACCTTCGAACTATGCCAGGCGCTCGTCGCCCCGGGCGGCGTGATTGCGAATGTCGGCGTGCATGGCGTGAAAGCGGACCTGCATCTGGAAAAGCTGTGGGATCGCAATGTTTCGATCACGACGCGTCTCGTCGATACGGTCAGCACGCCGATGCTGCTGAAGACGGTCCGTTCCGGCCGGCTTGATCCGGCGCAGCTCATCACTCATCGCTTTCATCTGGAAGAAATGGAGAGCGCTTACGATACGTTCGGTCGCGCGGCGGATACGCATGCGTTGAAGGTGGTGATCCAGGTGCCGTAGACGCCGCACCGTGCAGAAGTCCTGAACTGCATTTCAGCAGCGGACGGTTGCCTGAAGCGCGTTGGCGCCCGCGCAAGACTCGCAGACCTATAGCAGGGCCCGCTCAGCGCTGCTGAAGCAGCTGACTTTTCCTTAACCGCACGTCCTGACGTGCGCGATGCCTCGTTACGCTCATCGGCAAGACGCGCGCGGCGCCTCACCCGCTGAGGCTGCCCGGTCGCCACGCCTTCTTGCCGCGAAATGACGGCGATGCGGTGCCGCCACCACGAGGCGGGTAGCCCACGAATTCCCGAAGCCGGGCACAATCTGTTCGAGGCGGGTCAAATCTGTGTCGAGGGCGATGCTCATGACAGGTCGTCTCTCGCCAGTTATCCTTCAAAGGGCGGTCCTCGTAAAAGGGCGCTGTCGGTGCGAGTCGTCTCGCGCGTACCGGTTACGCGTGTGGTGCTCCCGGGTCAACCGCAGGATCGAAACCGGATACGACAATCAAAGAGTACGTCTTGCTGCCAACGTGTCATTGAATCACGTCAACCGACGACCTTGCACTGGCGCGCCTCGCCAAAAGCGCAGCCTGACGTCCCGATTCAGGAAAACACGTGGCTGGCCTAAACGCCGGAGATGAGCAGATGAATGACGCATACGAGCGGCGGGCCCTTTTGCTTCATCTGGGAGACGTGCTGGAAGCGACAGCGAGCGTAGCGAATGATGGCCACGATGATCAGACCATGCGCGAACTGATCTCCAGCAATGCATCCCTTGCCCGGTTCACGCTTCTTGCACAGATCGCGCCCGGCATGCGGGCGCGCGAGTTCGTCCAGCGTGCAACCCGCGCCTTTGCCTCCTGGCCGCGGGAATTGCTGGAACTGGAGTTGAACCGGACGCAACTGGCGCTAACGGCGCAGCAGGCCCTTTTTGCAAATAATCCGAAGGGCTGGAGCGGGTACGTCGCGATGCTGAGCGCGGAGGTTGCCTGGTTCGGCGACGGTGTGCCGTCGGCGGAAGCGGCCGTGACCGGTGAAACGGGCGCGGTCGACGACGAGACCGAACCCGTCACAATGGATAGCGACGTCGAGGCGGTGTCAGAGCAGGAGCCGTCGAATGCTGGCGATGTCGAACGCAATAGCGAAGCTGACGTGCCCGCGCGTCGCGAAGGCGTGGAGAACATCGACCGCATTTATCCGTCCTGGCCGTGGAAAGCCGACAGCTAGCCGCGGCGCCCGCGAGTCACTCATTCAGGCCGTTATCGTAAGGAGAGAGCGATGATCGAGGTGACGAACACCTACGACCTGCAGACCGGCGTCGATCTGCAGGCTTATGGCGACTGGGCGAAGCGGGCGGCTGCCGCGATCGTCAGGCAGCCGGGTCTGGTTGAATTGCGCGCGAATCGCAATATGCTCGGCGCCCCGCAGATTCGCACGACCACTTGCTGGCAATCCGCCAGCGACTGGGCAAAGTTCGCCGACGGCCCCTGGCATGAAATGGAGCAGGAACTCCGGACCTTCGTGACGAATTTCAAGGTCGAGATATGGGGGCCTTCCCCGGTCCTGCCTGCACCGCTTCGCCCCGATGATGACAATCAGGCGGGCTTTCTCGGCATGTAGGCCGCCACCGTTGCGCGCAGGGATGCAGGTCGTTCGCCCGACAGGCGAGGCGGGCGTGTCTCGCGGCCGCGCGTAATGCCGGATACGGCGAGCGGCGACGCGCTATTGGCCCGTCGTGACAGCCGGTATGGCGCGCTTTGTACTCTTGCGGCCCGCTGGAGCCGGTGCGCCACCAGACGTCGTCTCCGATGCGGCCCCGGCACTACCTGTCTCAGCCGACATCGCCGATTGCTTCGCCGGCGTTGCGGAAGGACCCTGCGTCACGGGTTGCGGTTTCCCTCGTTGTATTTGAGCGGATGCAGGGAACTGCTGCTGCACGGCAGCGGCGATGTCCGAAAGCTGGTGGCTGTAGGAGAGGATCTGTCCGGCCACGGCAGGCGCGATGAGCGTCGGCAACGCCAGCAACTCTTGCACGTTGTTTGCCGCGAGTGCCTTGTTGAGCAGTTCCTGGTTTTCGGCGAGACCGAACCTGAGCGCTTCAAGGTTCAGGGCAGTCAGCTTTGCGAAGGCTTCGAGCGAGCGGTTCGCCAGACCGAACAGCACGTCGATGCGCGGGTCCTGCGCAGGGGCCAGCGGGTTGGGAGTAGGCGTACTCATCATTGCTCCGTCAGGTGAAACGTCGAATGCGGGATTCCCGGATGGAGGGCTGGAACATCGATGTCGGGATCCGGGCCGGACCTAATGAATATATGCGCTTGCCGCGCTGAAACCAACGGTTTGCGCGAGGATCGGCAATTCGTCTTCATTTCGCATGGGCTTGGGCGGGGAGGCACGGCGGCCATCAGCGATGCGCCGCCGGGCATCCAGCGAAATCGGCGAAGGAGCTAGCCCACGTTTTCAGTGGTTAGGTCACGCCAGTTTCGCGATGGGCGCAGTATGTGAGTAGACGCACTTCAATGTGACGTCGGGATGAAATTGATCCCCGTCAATCGAAACCGGGATTTCAATGCCGTTGAGGGAACCGCGTGCGTAAGCTGAGGAACAGTTGCTGGATCAGCGTGCCGGCGTGAATGATCAGGCCCGTGCGCGGACGAAGGCCGGGCCATGAAAGGACAGTGCGATGGAAGCCAATCCAGCACACGCGGCAGTGAGGAATCGTTAAGCGTCAAGGAGACACTTCTCATGACTATTTCAGCCAGAGTAAGCGAAAGCGGCTGGGACGTTTCCGTCGAGACCAACGAGGTTGCAGGCGGATTCGCCTGCACCATTCACGTCACCCAACGCACGCCGGACGAGATTTTCGAACATCAGTTTCTCCACGGCGAGGTGTTTTCAACGGAACGCGAGGCGGTGCTCTCCGGCTTGCGTGAAGGCATGCTCTGGCTCGAGTTGAAGATTGCCAAAACCATCCGGCTGTAAAGCCCGGCTTGCGTAACCTGGCTTCGATCGAGCCGTCGCCCGACAGGCGACGCAGAATGAAACCTCCTGACACATGTGCGATAGCGTGCCCCGACATAAAATGCACGGAGGGAGGACAGAGCCGTGAACCAATCCGACGCAGACGATAAAGGGGCACCCGCGATCCGGCGCATTCTGATAGCGGTTGACTCGAATCCGGCTTCGATGCAGGCCGTGAACTGGACGCGGCAGGTGGCGGATGCACAGAGCCGTGTACTGATCGTCAGCGTTGCACAAAATCTGCGTGAGTTCATGTCCCTGGGGCAACTGGCTGCGTTCGATTTCGGCGCGGCGAACGACCGATTCCTGCGCGATGCGAACGGCGCGCTCGTCGAGGCGAGTCGCATTTTCGAAGGCGGCGATGTCCCGGTCGAAACGCAACTGCTGGAACTGGCTGCGCGCGGCGGGGATGTTGCGCACGCGCTCGTCGAGACGGCGGAGATCTGGCACGCCGATCTGCTCGTCGTGGGCGCCCGCCACCATCACGGTTTGCTGCGCTGGGTGGAGGGAACCGTGTCGAAGCCGGTCACCCGGCTGGCTGGCTGCTCGATTCTCGTTGTGCCCGGCGACCCCGCGATGAAAATTACCCATGGTCCGCAGCGGATACTGTTCGCGGTCGACGGAAGCAGCGCGTCGTTGCAGGCATTGCGCTCAGGCGTGCAGTTTGCAACGGCAGATGCCCAGGTGCGGGCGGTTTATGTCGTCGATCGGGCCGTGCGCATGTCGGATCTGGCGGGCCTCGATCCGCTCGCGGAAGCCTTTCTCGCAACCGGCGAACTCGCGCTGACAAGAGCCGCGCATATCTTTTCCAGCCTGAGGTGCCAGACAGAAACCGCGCTGCTCGATACCGAACCCAGAAACGACGACGTGCCTCACGCCATCGTGCGGGACGCGGCCCGCTGGGGCGCGGATCTCATTGTGATGGGCACCCACGGCAGGCGCGGGATCGCCCGGTGGCTGCTCGGCAGCATCGCGAGCCGCGTCGCGAGCATCACGCAAACGCCGCTGCTGCTCGTTCGCGCTCGAGAGCAATGACTGGTGGCGTCCCGAAACGACGGAGTGAAGTGCGGACTCTCGCGCAAAAGCGCTACCTCATTGGTGTGGTTTCCGCAGATCAGCTCTCTGGCTGCTTTACCGGCAACGCCGTCGCGCGATGGGCAGTTGTGCGGCAGATCTGCCGGATGTCGGCCACTTCCAGGACCGCTTTGTCCGCGCCGCCGCTGGCAACAGCGAGCATGGCCTGGCCGATGTCCGCTGTCGTCAGGATGTGATCGGGCAACAGACCGCGCAGGATCGTCAGCAGCGGGTTCATGATCGTGTAGAGGATCCGGTATGAACGCGTCTTCGAGCGGATTCCGTCGAGAGGCTGAATCACGCCCGGACGGAAGAGATAGACCGCCTTGAACGGCAGATGCTGCAGCGCGTTTTCCGTGCGTCCCTTGACGCGCGCCCACATGCTGCGGCCCCGTTCAGTGCTGTCGGTGCCCGCTCCCGACACATACACAAACGTCATGTCGGGATTGAGGCGAGCGAGCGTCTGTGCGGCCGCGAGCGTGAGGTCGAAGGTCAGCCGGCTGTAGTCCGCCTCGCTCATTCCCGCCGACGACACCCCCAGACAGAAAAAGCACGCATCGAACCCTTTCAGTGACGCTTCGATCGAGTCGTAGCTGAACATGTCCTGGTGGATGAGTTCGCGCATGCGCGGGTCCAGTTGACCCGTCGATGTGCGGCCTACCGCCTGCACAAGCTCGACGTCCGCCGAGCGCAGGCATTCGCGCAGCACGCCTTGCCCTACCATGCCGGTAGCGCCGAATATCAGGATCTTCATTGCGGGCCTCCTGGCCACTTCACGTGTGTGAGGTTCTCCGAGACTTGCCATAGTTGCGCGGCGACTGCGGTGTCCAGAGCGCGCTTCGCGATGGCGGCCTCGCCGACGGGGCCTTTCAGCTCGAAGGGACCCGACGGCCCATAGTAGCCGGCCGCCTTTGCGTCGGGAGAGGTGGCGGCAAATAGCGTCGGCAGCGCGCCGTCGGCAGCGGACTGGCTCATCATCGGCTCGAGGGTCCAGCGATTGATGATTTGCAGCACGCCGTCGCCCGGGCCGTTGGCGATCAGGTCGGTGCGTGCGTAGCCCGGATGTGCTGCGTTGCAGAGCAACCCCCAACCGTGCGCATCGCTGCGCCGCTGAAGCTCAAAGGCAAACATCAGCATGGCCAGCTTCGATTGCGCGTAGGCAGGCCAAGGTTCATAGCCGTGGACCCATTGCAGGTCGTCGAAATGGATCGCCGCGCGCAGCCTGTGCGCAATGCTCGCGAGGTTGACGACGCGCGCTTGCCGGCCTCGGCGTAGCTGGGGCAGCAGTTGGGCCGTCAATGCGAAGTGGCCAAGATAATTCGTGCCGAACTGCAACTCGAAGTTGTCGGACGTGGTTTGCCGCATGGGCGGTGCCATCACGCCGGCGTTGTTGATCAGCAGGTCGAGGGCATCGTGCCCGCTCGCGAAATCTTCGGCAAACTGGCGCACCGACGCGAGGCTCGCGAGGTCGAGCTGCGCGTAACGGATCGAAGCGCCCGGATGACGTGCGCGGATCCGGTCGAGAGCGGCACGCCCTTTTGCTTCGTTGCGTCCCGTCAGAACGACGTCGGCGCCGGCACCGGCCAGACCCATCGCCGTCTCAAGTCCAAGGCCGCCGGTCGCGCCAGTAATGATCGCGAGGCGCCCGGCCTGGGGCGGAATATCGACGGTGCTCCAGTTAGCCATATCGCGCGTCCTTATACCTTGGGAAACGCCGGCACGGGGCCGGGTGCTGCAAAGTCAGTGGAGAGGCTGACTTCATGCCATTGCGCAGCGCTCGCCGCGCGGGTCCGGTCGCCTTCGCCGGAAAAGTGAAGCGCGTCGCTGCCAAGCAGCAGATGCGCCGGCAAGTTGTCGTGATACGCGAGCCGAAGCACCACTTCCGCCACCCTGGCGGGATCGCCGGTTTCGTTTCCGACGTACTGGCCGAGCAGTTCGACAATCTTGCCTACCGAAGGCAGATAGTCCGGAAGCAGGTCGGGGAGGGCGCTGCCAGCCTCGGTGCTCCAGTCGGTTTTCATGCTGCCGGGTTCGAGCGCCGTCACCTTGACGCCAAACGGTGCAAGCTCCTGGCTGATCACCTCAGTGAAGCCGCCGACCGCCCATTTTGCCGCTTGATACGCGCTGAAACCAGCCATGCCGATGCGTCCTCCGACCGACGAAATCTGGATGATGTGCCCTGAACGCTGCTGGCGCAAAACCGGCAGTGCGGCGCGGGTCACGTTCACGACCCCGTAGAAGTTGGTGTCTATCTGCGCGCGGAAGTCGTCCGCCGGCGCCTGCTCGAACGGCGCGAGATGACCGAAGCCCGCGTTGTTGACGACCACGTCGAGACGGCCAAACGCTTCGAGCGCGGCCTGCACGGCGTGAGCCGCCGCGGCGGGATCGGTGACGTCGAGTGCAATCGCACGCACGCGCTCGCCGTAACGCTCGACCAGGTCCGCGAGATGACGCGGGTCGCGTGCCGTGGCGATCACGCGCTCTCCGGCGATCAGCGCAGCTTCAACGATCTTGCGACCGAGGCCGCGCGCGCTTCCAGTTACCAGCCATACCTTGGACATCTTCCACTCCTTTCATGTTGATGAGTGCGTACATACTCATTTAAAAGCTAAAAAAATCAGACCTGGGCGATGGCGTGCCAGAACGCCTCGAAGCCTGCGTTGCGATAGCGCTCTGCCTGAGCGGGGTCGCGGGAGATGAAGTCCATGGTCGTTTCGGCCAGAGACCCCATGATCGCCGACACGAAGGCCGGCGGAAGATCGCGAAGCGCACCCTTCGCGATGCTTTCTTCGATCATTGCGTTGACGTTGGCGAACGCATGCATGCCAGCTACCCTTGCATGCTCCGAAATGCGGTCGGACACGGCCAGTTGCGCCATCGCGCGGCGCTTTGCTGGCTGGGCAACGCCCCAATACACGTACTTCTCCCAGACGTGCCGCGCGCGGTTTTGCAGGCTCGCGGCTTTCGGATAGGTGGCCATCATGGCCTCGCGCAGTTCGGCCTTGATTTCCAGATAAAGCTGGTTGAGCAGTTCATCCTTGGTATCGAAGTACGTGAACAACGTGCCCTCCGCGACGCCGGCAAGCCGTGCGATTCTCGCAGTGGGCGCGCCGATGCCTTGCTCGGCGATCACCTGCGCGGCGGCGGCAAGAATGGCGTTGCGTTTGTCTTCACTTCGAGGGCGGGCCATACCGGACAACGGTTAATGAATGAGTAATCGCTCAATAATATTCGTCCGAATGGGAACGGTCAAGCCTGTCTGAGCGCGATACGGACGTGTATCGTTCTTCTCACTTCATACACTGATCCGCCATGAAACCGATACTTTCCAGACTGATTGCCTGTTCATTGCTGACGAGTGCGGCGCTCGTCGCAAGCGCACAGGCCGCCGAACTGCATGTCATGAACTCGGGCGGGTTCACGGCAGCATACAAAGCCTTGCAGCCCACGTATGAAGCGAAAACGGGCAACACCCTGGAGACCGCGTGGGGTCCGTCGATGGGGCAGACCCCAGAGGCGATTCCGAACCGGCTGGCGCGAGGCGAACCCGCCGACGTGGTGATCATGGTCGGCTATGCTCTCGACGACCTGATCAGGCAGGGCAAGATCATCCCCGGCTCGAGGGTCGAACTGGCCGATTCGCGAATCGGCATGGTGGTGCGTGCTGGCGCGGCGAAGCCTGATATCACGTCGGTCGATGCCTTCAAAAACACGCTGCTGCATGCAAGATCGGTGGCCTATTCGGATAGCGCGAGCGGGGTATATATCCAGTCGCAGCTTTTCAGAAAGATGGGCATCGAGGATGAGCTTCGGCCGAAAGCCCACATGATTCCGAGAATTCCGGTCGGCTCGGTCGTTGCGTCTGGCGACTACGAACTGGGCTTCCAGCAGGTCAGCGAACTGTTGCCTGTGCCGGGCGTCACGTTCGTTGGCAAGATTCCGGAATCCCTGCAATCGGTGACACGTTTTGCCGCTGGCATCCCGGTCGGGGCGCAGCACCCGCAGGAAGCGAAGGCCTTGCTCGAGTTTCTTTCGTCTCCAGAGGCAGCGCCGGAGGTCGCGAAAACCGGACTTGATCCGGTTAGCGGCAAGTGACCCGCTTCGCCTGACAGGCCCTACCGGATCTCGATGAAAGAGTGAGTGCATAACCTTGCGGAAACCGCCTCAGCTTATCAGCCGGGCGCCCGGGGCAATAACGCCATTGTCGCTTTCGGGCGGCCCGATTCATCAGAAGAAGAGCGACACGCCGTCGATCTGCGCTTGCGTGGCCGTCGCGTACCAACGATCATTGTCGCGATCGCTGCACACCATTTGCCTATGCGGCGCCGCTTGATACTGACAACGGGCGGATCCCGCGGGAGCCGATACAGCATGGAAGAAACCGACAAACTGGAGCGGGCCGTTTCGTGGCTGCGCGAGGCAGACGGTCTGCTCGTGACGGCGGGGGCGGGGATGGGCGTCGATTCGGGCCTGCCGGATTTTCGCGGTGCAGAGGGATTCTGGCGAGCTTATCCGGCATTGAAAAACCACCGGTTGACGTTCCAGGATATGGCCAATCCCCGGACGCTAACCCGATACCCCAGGCTGGGCTGGGGATTCTATGGGCACCGCCTTCAGCTCTATCGCGGCACCAGACCGCACGCCGGCTTTCAGATACTTCGCCGTTGGGCGGAGGGCATGCGGCATGGCGCAGCGGTGTTCACCAGTAACGTCGACGGTCAATTTCAGAAGGCCGGATTTGCGGATGAGCGGGTCGCCGAGTGCCACGGGTCCATTCACGTTCTCCAATGCTCGGAGGTCTGCTCCGACGCCATATGGTCGGCGGAATCGTTTCAGCCCGTGGTCGACGCAGCGGCCTGCGAGCTGGTCAATGACGTACCGGTCTGCCCGCACTGCGGCGCCCTTGCGCGCCCCAACATCCTGATGTTCGGCGACTACGACTGGATTGCGCTGCGCACAGAACAGCAGGAGACGCGGCTCAATGCATGGCTCTCTGCGGTCCACCGCGTTGTGATCGTAGAGCTGGGAGCGGGCAAGGCGATACCGACGGTTCGGCAGTTCAGCGAGTACGCCGGACCGCGCGTGATCCGTATCAACCCCCGGGAGCCCGGCATTGCATTGCACCGGGGAGTCGGCATAGCCGGAAGCGCGCTGGAAACCCTCGAGCGGCTGAACGGGATGCTCGACGCCTCGTAGATTTCTCCTCCATAGCGGCACTCCCGTTCGCAGGTGACCTGCTCTGCACGGTTCATCCGAAGCCCCTCGAAGCCCCTCGAAAGCCAATCGAAACCAGCATTCACCACCACCGGAATATCGGCGGCGGGAATGGTTCCAATACGAAATGGCGATTGTTCTTTTGCTCCGCTTGCCTCTACGCTGATAACAGGGCAACGGGAGGGACGTCAGATGGAACACCACGCGCGTACGCAAAACGAAGAGCTGGAAGTGAAGACAACGACCTGCTACATGTGCGCGTGCCGCTGCGGCATCCGCGTGCATCTGCGCGACGGCGAAATCCGCTATATCGACGGCAACCCGGATCACCCGCTCAATCAGGGCGTGATCTGCGCGAAGGGCTCGTCGGGGATCATGAAACAGTACTCGCCTGCGCGCCTGACCCAGCCGCTGATGCGAAAGCCCGGTTCGGAGCGGGGCAGCGCGCAGTTCGAGCCGGTATCGTGGGAGGTGGCGTTCGATGTCCTCGAAAAGCGCCTCAGCCATCTGCGCGCCACCGATCCGAAGAAGTTCGCGCTCTTCACCGGTCGCGACCAGATGCAGGCGCTCACCGGTCTTTTTGCGAGGCAGTTCGGCACACCCAACTACGCGGCGCACGGCGGCTTCTGCTCGTCGAACATGGCGGCCGGGATGATCTACACGATGGGCGGTTCCTTCTGGGAGTTCGGCGGCCCGGACCTTGACCGCGCGAAGCTCTTCTTCATGATCGGCACGGCGGAAGACCATCATTCGAATCCGCTGAAAATCGCCATCTCGAAGTTCAAACGCGCCGGCGGGCGCTTCATTGCGATCAATCCGGTTCGCACCGGCTATGCCGCCATCGCCGACGAATGGGTGCCGATCCGGCCCGGCACGGATGGTGCGCTGTTCATGGCCCTGATTCGTGAACTGCTGGAAGCCGATGCGTACGACCATGACTTCGTCATCCGCTACACGAATGCGGCTGAGCTGCTCGACATGAACGCGGATGCCGATACGTTTGGCCTGTTCGTGCGCGACCCGGAGGCACCCGAAGGCAATCCGCTGTTTCCGCAAAACCGCCTGTGGTGGGACCTGGGCACGCAGCGCGCGGTGCTGCACCACACACCGGGCGCCGTGCCAGCGCTGTCCGGGCGCTACACGCTCTCCGACGGCACGCCCGTGGCGCCGTCGTTTGCGCTGTTACGCGAGCGCGTTGCCGATTGCACGCCCGATTGGGCCGCCGGCATTACCGGCATTCCCGCCGAAACGATCCGGCGGCTTGCGCGCGAAATGGCCCAGACCGCACGCGATCACAAGATCACATTGCCCATCCGCTGGACCGACGCATGGGGCGAAACACACGACACCGTCACCGGCAACCCGATCGCCTTTCACGCGATGCGCGGCCTCGCGGCGCATTCGAACGGCTTCCAGTCGATCCGGGCGCTCGCGGTCCTGATGTCGCTGATGGGCACGATCGACACACCGGGCGGCTTCCGGCACAAGTCGCCGTATCCGCGTGCGGTGCCGCCATCGGCCAAACCGCCGAACAGCCCCAACGCCGTGCAGCCGAACACGCCGCTGGCGAGCGGACCGCTCGGCTGGCCCGCGGCGCCAGAGGATCTTTTCATCGACGCTGCGGGCGAACCGGTACGCATCGACAAGGCGTTCTCGTGGGAGTATCCGCTCGCCGTCCATGGGCTGATGCACAGCGTTATCACCAATGCATGGCGAGGCGATCCCTATCCGATCGATACGCTGTTGATCTTCATGGCCAACATGGCGTGGAACTCGTCGATGAATACGGTCGAAGTGCGCAAAATGCTCGTCGACAAACACGACAACGGCGACTACAGGATTCCGTTCCTCGTCGTTTGCGATGCGTTCCAGTCGGAGATGACTGCCTTTGCCGACCTGATCCTCCCGGACACGACGTATCTCGAACGGCACGACGCGATGTCGATGCTTGACCGGCCGATCTCCGAGTTCGACGGCCCGGTGGATTCGGTACGGGTCCCTGTCGTGCCGCCCACGGGTCAATGCAAGCCGTTCCAGGAAGTGTTGATCGAACTGGCGAGTCGTCTGAAGTTTCCGGCGTTCACCACCGCCCAGGGCACGCGCAAGTTTCGCGACTATCCCGACTTCATCGTCAACTTTCAGACCTCGCCCGAGTCAGGCGTCGGTTTCCTGATCGGCTGGCGCGGCAAGGACGGCGACAAGGCGCTGGTGGGCGAACCGAATCCAAACCAGTGGGAGCAGTACGCGAAAAACAACTGCGTGTTCCACTACACGCTGCCCGAGACTCTGCAGTACATGCGCGGCGTCAACGGGCCGTATCTGCAATGGGCCGTCGAGAAAGGGTTCCGCAAGTTCAAAGAGCCGATCGTGATCCAGCTTTACTCGGACGTGATGCAGAAATTCCGGCTTGCGGCGCAGGGCAAGACAAAGGGGCGTCAGCCACCGGATCATTTGCGCGCACGCGTCGAGCGCTACTTCGATCCCTTGCCGTTCTGGTACGCGCCGCTCGAACTGGACCTCACCGATCGCACGCGTTTCCCGCTTGCCGCCATCACGCAGCGGCCGATGGCGATGTACCACTCGTGGGATTCGCAAAACGCGTGGCTGCGGCAGATTCACGGCGAGAACTATCTGTTCATGAATCCGTCGATGGCCCGCGGGCAGGGCATCGAAGACGGCGCCTGGATCTACGTCGAATCGCAGTGGGGCAAGGTCCGCTGCATGGCGCGCTATAGCGAAGCGGTGGAGCCGGGCACGGTGTGGACCTGGAACGCGATCGGCAAGGCGGCGGGCGCGTGGAATCTTGGCCCCGACGCCAACGAATCGCAACACGGCTTTCTGTTGAATCACCTGATCACCGACGAATTGCCCGGTGCGACGCCGCGTGCCTCGCGTACCTCGAATTCTGACCCGATCACAGGCCAGGCCGCCTGGTACGACGTGCGTGTGCGCGTTTATCAGGCTGAAGCGGACGCCGACCATACCTTGCCCCAGTTTGCGCCGATGCAGTCGTTGCCGGGTACGCCCGGCGTGATCCAGCGCATCAGGCAGACGTACTTCGCCGGCCGTGGTGAGTTCGCGGCGCGTCTGCGCGACGCGGCAAAGAGCAAATGACGAGGAGCCTGCGATGACCCAGATGGCGCTTGTGATCGATCTGAACGTCTGCGTGGGATGTCACGCGTGCGTGACGAGTTGCAAGGAATGGAACACGTCGGGCGAGGCCGGCAGCCTCGCGGATTTTCGTCCTTACGACGCAGATCCGTCGGGCACGTTTTTCAACCGCGTGCAGACCTTCGAGGCCGGCGAGTATCCGTTGACGGAGACGATCCACTTTCCGAAGTCCTGCCTGCACTGCGAAGACCCGCCGTGCGTGCCGGTGTGTCCGACCGGCGCGAGCTACAAACGCAAGGAAGATGGGCTCGTGCTGGTCGACTATGACCGCTGTATCGGCTGCAAGTATTGCTCGTGGGCGTGCCCCTATGGGGCGCGCGAAATCGACGAAGAGCGCAGGGAGATGACCAAATGCACGCTGTGCGTAGACCGCATTCATAACGAAGCATTGCCCGAACGCGATCGCAAGCCGGCCTGCGTGCTGGCTTGCCCGACGTCGGCGCGACTGTTCGGCGATATCCACGACCCGGACTCCGTCGTGTCCCAGGCCATCCGCGAACGTGGCGGCTACCAGTTGATGCCTGAGTGGGAGACCCGGCCCGCCAACCACTATCTGCCACGCCGCAAGACCGGCGCATGTGGCAGCGAGTCGTGTTCGTGCGAGCAGGACAGCGTGCCCGACGCTCAGCCCGAGACAACCTCTCCTGCAACTCGGCTTGACGAAACGCCCCATTCGATCGATGCCCAACTGCAAAACGGCCAGTTGAATCTCGCGGCAATCGCGACGCGCGTCCGGACGTTCATCGGTGAGTTGCGCGGGCGGTCTCTGGAGGGACGGCGATGAAACCCGCATTTTCGGTTGTGTTTCTGACGACGTTGAGCGGTGCCGGGCAGGGCTTGCTGATGGCATTGTTCGGCGTCGAACTGGCTGCGCGGATGGGGCTGATTGCGGCGGGCGCGTTGCCGCCGATGTTCTTCATCGTCGGCGCGGGGCTCGCGGTTTTGCTCGGCGCGCTTGGCCTGCTGGCCTCGTTCTTTCATCTCGGACATCCGGAGCGCGCCTGGCGGGCGATCGCGATGTGGCGCACGTCGTGGTTGTCGCGCGAATGCCTGTGCCTGCCGGTCTTTCTTGCCTTTGCCTTCGCGTATGGCGTCGCGCACGGAGCAGGTTCGGCCTGGTCGCTGACGATCGGGGCGCTGGGTGCGCTGGCGGCCGCTGCGCTTTTCGTCTGCACGGCGATGATCTATGCGTGCCTGCGCTTCCTTCAGGAATGGGCGACGCCGCTTACGATAGTCAACTTCGTGCTGCTCGGCTGCGCGTCCGGCTTTACACTTGCCACCGCCTGCGCAGCATGGCTTGCGCCCGCGATCGTGCCGGTACTTGCCGGATGTGCCTGCGTGCTGACGCTCGCGGGCTGTGCAAGTCGCGTTGCTTCGCTCAAACGCAATGCCCGCCTGCGACCGAAGTCGACCGTGAATAGTGCAACGGGCATTCAGGGAACCCGCGTCGTGCAGAAATCGCGTGGCTTTACCGCGGGGGCGTTCAACCTGCGCGAGTTCTTCCACGGACAGACCGCGGGCACATTGCGACGTATCAAATGGACGTTCCTCATCGCCGGGTTTGGCGTGCCCTTCGCGCTAACCGCACTGGGCGGCGGCGCGGCTTCGGTCGTGGCGTCGATGTGGCTTCTGTGCGCGGCTTTTGCGATCCAGTATGCGGGACTTGTCGCCGAGCGCTGGTTCTTCTTTGCGGAGGCGCGGCATCCGCAGAATCTTTACTATCAGCAGGTTTCCTGACGCGGTTCGGATGACCGAAGCGATTTCTCTGGATCACTTCGCGCTTCGGCGGGCGTTACGCAGCGGTCCTCCCGCCATTGACCCTGAGAACTTCGCCGGTCATGAAGCTCGACTTTTCCGATGCGACGAACACAATCGCGTCGGCGATTTCGTCTGGCGTTCCGGCCCGCTTGAGCGGCACGCCCGCGAGGAAGGACGCCTTACGCTCCGCCGTACCCGTCAACCGGTCGAGCATCGGGGTCTCGACAGGACCGGGAGCGACGGCATTGACGCGTACGCCGAACGCGGCGGCCTCGAGCGCCGCAGACTTCGTGAGCCCCTCCACAGCGTGCTTGCTTGCGACGTAGAGCGACGCGGCGGCCGCGCCGCGTGCGCCCATCGTCGAAGAGATGTTGACGATACTGCCGCTGCCTTGCGGCGCCATCGCGCGCAGTTCGTGTTTCATGGCGAGCAGCGTGCCAAGCACGTTGGTGTCGAAGACGGCTGCGTAGCGTTCGGGCGTCTGCTCCATCACCGGGGCCGATTCTCCCTCCGTGCCGGCAGCGTTCACCGCCACATCCAGCCGTCCGAAGCGTTCTATCGTTCCGTCGACCAGATTGCGCATGTCGTCTTCGAAACGGACGTCCGCCTGGACGAACTCAGCTTGCGCACCGAGCGAGCGAAGCTCCCCGGCGAGTTCGTGCCCCTCGTCGAGCCGGCGGCCCGACACGACGATGCGCGCCTTCCCGCGCGCGAAAGCGAAGGCGGCGGCGCGGCCGATGCCAGTCAGCGCGCCCGTGATGAGTACAACAGGAGGGTTGTCCACAGCGTTTCCTTGATCGGGCAGTGCATCGGCCAGTCGCGCCTTTCGCGCTGTAATTTATAAAAAGCTGCGCTCGGAACGGCGTCGCTCAGTTGGCCAGTTCTTCGATTGCGTCGACCCGGTCCGGGTAGAACGCGAGATGATCCTTGATCGGTGCAACGGCCGCGTACGGATCTTCGTAAGTCCAGACCGCATTCACCGAGCGCTCGCCGCCGGCCGGAATCGAGAAGTACGCGCAGTCGCCCTTGTAGGGGCAATAAGTGACGTGGTCGGTGCGTTCGAGCAAGGTCATGTCCACATCCTTCCTCGGAATGTAGATGACGCCTGGGTAGCTGGCCTCGCGAAGCGTCCACGCATCGCGTGTATCGGCGATGACCTGGCCGGCTAGCGTGACCACCACCCTGGACGGATTGCGCGCGATGGTAATCGGATGATCGGGACCCGGCACCTTGACGGACCGGGTTCCCGTGGCGACGTTGCTTGACATGGATACGCTCCTTGAATTGATTCGTCGGGCAGTTGTACTTCGTTGGGCTGATGGCGTGCGCGTCCGTAACCGGTTCAATCTCGTGGCAGAGAGGGAATCGTCACGTTCGCCCCACTGCCCTGAAACGCAATGTAGTGGTGTGGAGGGCAAAAGAAAAAGACTTTGTGTGCAGGTGGTCATGCCTCAGAGGCATCACTCGACATAGATGCCGTGGCCGGTCGTGCCTCTCAACCGCGGGCTTCACCTTCGCCCTCACACCGTGACGACAATCTTGCCGAACTGGGCGTTGGTTTCCAGATAGCGGTGAACTTCCACCATGTCATCGAACCTGAACTTCCGATCGATGACAGGCTTGAGCGCGCCGCTCTCGATGCCCTTCAGGACGAATTCCACCGCAGCCTTCCGGCGTGTTTCATCGCCGCTCGTCAGCCAGATGTTGTGCGCTTTCACGGTGATCACTTTGGCGATCATCTCCAGCACCGGCAGCGGAGTCGCGTCCGCGCTGAGTGCGCCGTAGATGTACGCGATGCCGCCGAACGACAGCGCTGAAATCAGCTTCGCGAAGTTCGGGCCGCCGACCGGATCGAACGCAACGCGGGCGCCCTTGCCGTCGGTGATACGCATCACTTCCTGCAGCAGGTCGACTTCTTCTGTGGCAATCACGTGTGCTGCGCCGGCGTCGAGTAGCTGCTTCCTTTTCCCGGAGGTGCGCGTCAGGGCAATCGGTGTCGCGCCGGCGTAGTTGGCGAGCTGGATCGCCGCCAGTCCCACGCTGCTCGACGCCGCAGGAACGATGACGAAATCGCCTTTGCCCACCCTGGCATCTTCGATGAGCGCACCGTACGCCGTCACGAACATCATCCAGATCGACGCGGCCTCTTCGAACGACAGCGACTCGGGATGCTTCACGACGGCATGGTCGGGCACGATGATGACTTCGCCATACGTGGAGTACTGGTTCATCGAAAAGGACGGCATGACGCCGACCTTGTCACCCACCGCGATGCCTGTGACGTTTGTACCCACCGCATCGACGATGCCTGCCGCCTCATACCCGAGGCCCGCCGGATACTTCACCGGTTCGACGTAATCGTCCAGTCGCCACATCGACTCGGCGCGGTTGATGCCGATCGCCTTGACCTCGATGCGGACTTCGCTCGGGCCTGGAGCCGGAACCTGCGTCTCGATGAATTCGAGGACTTCCGGTCCTCCGGCTTTTGCGAACCTGATGGTGCGTGACATGAGAACCTCTTCGGTCAAGTGGGCAGGGAACGCGCGCGACATAGGGCCTGAGCGGCAGTTGTGTTTGAGACGATACGACGGATCGGGATACGAGAGAGAAGAGAATGAAAAGACCCAGTCAGAAGGCCTGGCAATGCCACCAGGCTTCTGGCGGAGGAGGAGTTCCATATCGGGGAAACCAGGCGCGCGTTTTCGGCTCGCGAGCGTCTGGTTTGTTGCTACCAATGCATTGGCCGGCTCAAAACGTCGCCGGCCTGGTCTATTAGCGACCGATTACGTACACCGGCGGCGAGTACGAGCTGGCCCTCACCTCGACGCGCTGGCCAGCCTGCGTCGTACCGCTCACGCCCGGACCAAAGCCGGTTGCATCGGCTTGCGTATCGCCGTTTTGTGACGCAACGCGGGGTTCCGCAGCCTGGTTGACTGTCGCACTGGCGCGCTCGGCCGCGACGGTCTGTGCGCTCTGGCCTTGTTGCGATGCCGGTGCGCCGACGCTGGGGCGATAGAACGGTGCCGGGCCATAGCCGCTGGCAAAGGCGGGTGCAGCGATCGACACAGAGGCAGCAACCAGCAGGGCAGCAATCAGCTTGTTCGTCATGACTGGACTCCAATAACGCTTTGACTTCGGTTCAGGAAGGCGTCGTGACAGGGACCGGTGAGGTGTGTCTGCAACGTCGATGGAGGCAGTCTATCTCGTTGCTATTGAGCATTTGTATCGATAGCCTGAAATCATATTTCGTCATTTCTTGCTAATCCGTCATGGTCCGCTGGGAGCGATCGGCAGGGCTGACGTGGGGCGTATAGCGATGCAATGAACGCGTTTCGCTCGTCGTCTGGACGAATCTGAACTAAGCTGAATCATTGATCTGTATCAAGGAAGGGATTTAACGGCCGCGTAATGTGACGTCGGCACACTGAAGCATCGGCGGGCGCCAGCATCGACGACAACATGCCAGCCTCGCCCGTCCGCGCGAATACTGTGTACAAAAATGATATCGGGAGACCATGCGGTGTTCGATCCCGCGTGAACGTGTACGCCCTCGCAACGCTAAACGAGGGCCGTGGTCACGAACGCACGGTCTGATTATTCGATATCGAGGTCTACTTCATGGACGCTGTAACACAGTTGTCACGCAGCCTGGACATCAACGCGAAGGTCACGCGCATATTGACAAAGCGCACCGAAGGCGCCCAGAGACATTTCAGCGAACGTGCAAGCAGCGCGCTGGAGCGCAACGGCGGCTCTGCTTCAAAGGCCGCCGCAGACGGGGTCTGGCCGACTCCGTGGGACACCTGGTCTTACGTCATCGACATGGCTCAACGCTCCGTGATGTTCTGGGATACGTTGCGCGAGCGCGGCACCGAATTCGTCGAGCGGACCTCGCAGGAACCCAAGCCGGTGCTGCATTTCGACTACGAGTACATCCTCGATGGCCGCCGGTTCGCGAGGCCCGTCAACTACGCGCTACTGAAAATCAGGCCGCCGGAAGGTGTGACGGTGGACGTGCGCAAGCGTCCCTATCTGATCATCGATCCCCGCGCGGGCCATGGCCCGGGCATCGGCGGCTTCAAGGACGATTCACAGGCGGGTGTCGCGCTTCGAGCGGGACACCAGGTGTACTTCGTCATTTTCTTCCCCGATCCCGAACCAGGGCAGACGATGCTCGATGTCTGCGCCGCCGAGCAGGAGTTCGTCCGGAAAGTTCGCGCCCTGCATCCCGACAGCCCGAAGCCGGCCCTCATCGGCAACTGCCAGGGCGGCTGGGCCGCCATGATGATTGCAACCACGGACCCCGACGACACCGGTCCGGTCGTCATCAACGGCGCGCCGATGTCGTACTGGAGCGGGGCGTGGAGCGAAGGCGAGGGCGACAACCCGATGCGCTATTCAGGCGGCATACTCGGCGGCACATGGCTGGCGTCGTTCACCGCGGATCTGGGCGACGGCAAGTTCGACGGCGCGCATCTGGTGCAGAACTTCGAGAACCTGAACCCGGCCAACACGTTCTGGGACAAGTACTACCACCTGTTCAGCAACATCGATACGGAACCACCCCGGTTTCTCGACTTTGAACGCTGGTGGGGCGCCTACTACCTGATGAATCGCGAGGAAATCGAGTGGATCACGCGCAATCTGTTCGTCGGCAACAGGCTCTGGTCCGGCGACGTCAAAGGGACGACCGGCAAGGCGTTCGATCTGCGCGACATTCGCTCGCCGATCATTCTGTTCGCCTCACTGGGCGACAACATCACGCCGCCGCAACAGGCGTTCAACTGGGTGGCGGACCTGTACGGCAGCACAGATGAAATCAAGGCGCGTGGCCAGGTGATCATCGGCCTGATGCATCAGGATATTGGCCATCTCGGCATTTTCGTGTCGGGCAAGGTGGCAAAGAAAGAACACACTCAGATTGTTTCAGTGCTCGAAGCAATCGAGGCGTTTGCGCCTGGTCTGTATGGGATGTCGATTACCGAGCGCAAAGGCGCGGACGGCCAGATCGAATACGAAGTCGAGTTTCGCGAGCATCGGCTGGAAGAAATCGCGGCCCATTTCAACCGCTTCAAGCGCGACGACGAAAAGCCCTTCGAGGCCGTGGTCGAACTCTCCGAGTTCAACCAGCATGGGTATGAACTGTTCGCACAGCCGTTCGTGCAATCGATGTCCAACGAGATGACAGCACGCATGCTGCGCGAGTTTCACACGCTGCGATTCCAGCGTTGGGCGTTTTCGGACCTGAATCCATGGCTCGCGTGGCTGCCGGCGGCGGCAAGCGCGGTCAAGACCACCAGGCAGGTCGCAAAGCCGGACAATCCGTGGCGCAAGATCGAGCGGGCCGGCTCGGAACTGATCAGCGCATCGCTCGATTACTACCGGGCAATGCGCGACGCCGGCACGGAAGCGACTTTCTTCACGATCTACGCCAACCTGTTCTCGCTCTATGTCGCCGACCACCATCGGGCACGCGAAAGCGTGGCCCAGGCGGCAGTAGAGTCGCGCGATCTGCCGTTCGTCAAGGCGGCGCTCGCGTCCATCCAGGAAGGCGGCTATACCGAAGCCCTCGCTCGCGCGGCCGCGCTGCTCGCACGCAGAGGCGAACCGTTGCCGCTGTCCCGGCTCGTCACGCGCAAGGAGCTGGCAGAGGTATATGCCGATTACTTCCCGGACCTGCCTCCCGATCAGTGGCGGCGAATCCGTGGCGAGCAGGAGATCATCGCGAGCTATGAGCCGGAACAGGCCATCGCGACGCTGCCGTTGCTCCTCGCCGACAAGACCGACCGCAAGCGGCTCCTCACACTGCTGGACCAACTGCTGACCGACGAACGCGTGCTAAGCACCAGCCCGACCGAGGCGCAACGGGTCATGTTCGAACGCATCCGTTCGGTCCTCACGAAGAATTCCGCACGCGAGCGGCCTGCCGCGGCGCTCGTGCGTCCGTAGCTGCCACCGTCCCCCATGGGGTCGTCGTCTGAAAGGAATGCCGATGGAAGCGAAACACGCGAAGTATCAACGGCTGATCGACTACTGCAAGACCTTGCCCCCGATGCCGACCGCAGTCGTGCACCCGTGCGACACGAGTTCGCTCGAGGGCGCCATCCAGGCGGCGCAGATGGGGCTGATCACACCGATCCTCGTCGGACCGCGAGCGCGCATCGAGTCGGTAGCTGCCGAGGCTGGCGTTTCGATTGCTGGCTACCAGATCGTCGACGCTCCCTACAGCCATGCTGCGGCGGCCGCCGCGGTGCAGCTCGTGCGCGAAGGGAAGACCGAGGCGCTGATGAAAGGCAGCCTGCATACCGACGAACTGATGAGTGCCGTCGTCAGCCGCGATTCAGGGCTGCGTACCGCACGGCGCATCAGCCACTGCTTTGTCATGGACGTGCCGCAGCATGAGCAGGCGCTGATCATCACCGACGCCGCCATCAATATCGCGCCGTCGCTCGAAGTCAAAATGGACATCCTGCAGAACGCCATCGATCTCGGTCACGCGCTGAAGTTTGCGGAGGTGCGCGTGGCGATCCTGTCGGCGATGGAAACCGTCAACCCGAAGGTGCCGTCGACGATCGAGGCTGCCGCGCTGTGCAAGATGGTCGATCGCCATCAGGTGACCGGGGCGCTGGTCGACGGCCCGCTCGCGCTGGACAACGCGATCAATCTCGAAGCCGCACGCATCAAGCAGATCGATTCACGGGTGGCCGGACGTGCCAACGTGCTGATGGTGCCCGACCTCGAATCAGGCAACATGCTGGCGAAGAGCCTGTCGTTTCTGGCCGGCGCGGATGCGGCGGGCGTCGTGCTCGGCGCGCGCGTGCCGATCATTCTGACAAGCCGTGCCGATTCGGTGATGACACGCCTCGCTTCGTGCGCAGTGGCCGCTCTCGTGGCCCAGGTCAAGCGCGAGAGCGGCAAGGTGATGGGGTAACGCCATGGCGGACATCATTCTGGTACTGAACGCCGGGTCGTCCAGCATCAAGTTCCGCGCCTTCGGCGTACACGGCACGGCGCTGGACCTCGTGCTACGCGGACAGGTCGATGGACTGCATACGGCGCCGCGCTTCACCGCCGTCGACAGCATGGGCCAAAAGACGGCAAAAGACTGGGGCGCCGGTTTCGAACTGGATCACCAGGGCGCGATCGAGCACATCGGCGCCTTTTTGCGCAGTCACGGCGAAGGACATCGTCTGATCGCCGTCGGCCACCGCATCGTGCACGGGGGGCAGACCTATTCCGGGCCGGTGCGGGTGACGCCTGCCGTCCTCGACGAACTCGACAAGCTGGTGCCGCTCGCACCGTTGCACCAGCCGCACAACCTGAGTCCGATTCGCATCATCGCGCGAATCCGTCCGGAGCTCCCGCAGGTGGCCTGCTTCGACACGGCGTTTCATCGCTCGACGCCCGAAGTCGCGCAGGCTTACGCACTCCCGCCGTCCATCACGGAGATGGGCGTGCGCCGTTACGGCTTTCACGGCCTGTCGTACGAGTACATCGCGAGCGTGTTGCCGCAGATCGCGCCGGCCGCGGCGGCAGGGCGCACCGTCGTCGCGCATCTCGGCAACGGCGCCAGCATGTGCGCGATCGTGGGCGGCAGGAGCGTGGCCAGCACGATGGGTTTCACAGCGGTCGACGGCCTGCCGATGGGCACGCGCTGCGGCAACCTGGACCCGGGCGTGATCCTCTATCTGATGGCCGCACTGAAGATGGACAAACAGGCTATCGAAGATCTGATCTACCGCGAGTCGGGTCTGCTGGGGGTGTCGGGTGTTTCGAGCGATATGCGTGCGCTGCTTGCAAGCGACGAACCACGCGCGCGCTTCGCCATCGATATCTACACGTACCGGATCGCCCGCGAGCTAGGCTCCCTTGCGGCCGCCATGCAGGGTATCGACGCCCTGGTTCTTACGGCCGGTGTGGGCGAGAACGCCGTCGCCATCCGCGAGCGCATCGTGCGCGACGCCGCGTGGCTCGGGCTCGAACTCGATCCGGCCGCGAACCAGTCGGGCGGTCCCTGTATCAGCGCGGCGTCGAGCAGGGTGCCTGTGTGGGTCATTCCAGCCAACGAAGAACTCATGATCGGGCAACACACGCTCGCAGCGATCGGAGCAACGGCGCCGTGAAGCGGTTGCACACATGAAACTGCCTTAAAGGAGTCCTTTCGTGACACTCGAGCCGCCGCGCGCGATCCTGAACGATGCGAAAGCGCTCGTCACAGGAATCGCCAACGAAAATTCCATTGCATACGGTTGCGCGAAGGCGTTTCACGAGCTTGGCGCGAAGCTCGCGATTACCTACGCAAACGAGAAGGCGAAACCCTACGTCGAGCCGCTCGCAACGGCACTTGACGCACCGATCTTCATGCCGCTCGACGCTTCCCGGCAAAGCGAGCTCGAAGCCGTGTTCGAGCGGATCGACAAGGAATGGGGTAGCCTCGATATTCTCGTGCATTCGATCGCGTGGGCGCCGAAGGACGATCTGCAAGGCGGCCTGCTCAACTGTTCGAGCGAAGGCTTCGCGAGTGCGATGGACATTTCCTGCCACTCGTTCGTGCGCATGGCGCGTCTTGCCGCGCCATTGATGAAAAGCGGCGGCACCATGCTGACGATGAGCTATTACGGCGCGAACAAAGTGGTGCCGAACTACAACGTGATGGGGCCCGTCAAGGCCGCACTCGAAGCCTGCGCGCGCTATCTTGCCTACGAACTGGGGCCGAAGGGCATCCGTGTACACGCCATCTCACCGGGCCCGCTCAAGACAAGAGCCGCTTCGGGCCTGAAGGATTTCGATCTCCTGCTGACCGAGGCCGCGCAGCGGGCGCCGCTGGGTGAGCTGGTCGACATCATGGATGTCGGCTTTACCTGCGCATTTCTGGCAACGCCCTACGCCCGGCGCCTGTCGGGCGAGACGCTGTATATCGATGGCGGCGTCAACATCATGGCCTGAGCGGTGAATTCAAGGAAATTGGAGGGCGACATCATGGCCCATCTTTGGGTAGGAAACGTGGAAGACGATACATCCGACGATGAAATCAGGGAATTCCTGGTCAGGTATGGGTTTCCGCCGTTTGACGAGATTCAGCGCTATTCGGGAACCGGTACGCGGCCCGCCGTCGTACTGACGTTCAACCACGCGAGTTGCGACGCGTTACGGAGTCTGCAGCCGCGCATCCACGACATGTTCTGGAAAGACCGGACAATCGTCGTGCAGGTCATGCCAGAGCACGACGAGAGCTGAGCGGGACGGAGGCGCTGAAAATGGGCTTTTTGCGCCGGCTGCTGGGCCGGGATACCGCGGCCGTCAACGCCGATGAACAGGAGACCCGCGAGATCGTGGAGCGCATGGTCAAGCTCAGTCCGCAGTTGGGGCTCGCGACCCAGTATCAGAAGCGCCTTGGGGAAGCCGTCGGAATCTCGCTCGGGTATGTCAACGAACTGGTGAATGCCTTGCCGGGAGCGCACGAAGCCAGCGCCTCGGCGTGGTCGACCGATCCGGCTATCCACGCGTTCTTCGCAACGCCCGACGATGTGGCCCACGCACTGAGCCGCTCGGCCAGCCTGCGCGCGCATTTCGAGCAGAACCCGCTGGCACGGGAAGCCTTCGGGGTGCTCGGCATGACGATGACGGAACGCCGCGTCTTCGGCACCGTTCAGAAGGGCGACACGCTGCTTTCCGATGTCGCGCAGACCACCGTCAGCTTCAGCGATCATCAGGTGCGCGTGTGCGGCGCCACGGAGGCCGAACTCCGGCATGAGATCGTGCGACGTGTCCTGGATCAGCTCACCCTTGAAGGCATCGCGAAGATCGAGGCCGACGCATCGCGGCGCGATCTGCTCAAGCGTGAACGCGCGCTGCTCAAGGCGCGTCTGCAGCTTCTGGAGCGGCAGGGGGCCGGCATGGGCGCAATGCTCGGCAGCGGGGCCACGGTCGACTTCGCGGAGCTGGCGCACCTGCAGGGGCAGATCGACGAAAACGACCGAAACCTCGCCGAGCTCGGCTCGCAAACCGATGCGCTCGACCGGCAGCTCGAGACGATCCGCGATGTCCTTGCGCAGCCCGCATCGCACGTCTATGTCACGACGAAGAAACTGCGCCTCAACAGGATGAACGTGGTCGTCGAGGACGCCGCGTCGGAGGACGGCGCGGAGATCGAATTCCGGGTCGCCCGTATTCCCGCCAGTCCGGCCGGCATGCGTGCTTTCTCGCTGGTGCGTTTTGCGCGCGCCGACCTGCTGACGGCGCCCAGTCTGGACGACGCGGCGAAACGATTGTTGATCTGAGGCGGTTCTCCCGGTTTCGGGATCGTGGGCTTCGTTGCGAACTTTGCGGCCTCGGTGATCGTGACGTTCAACACGCGCCACGCGACGCTCAAGGAAGTGCTCGAAAAGTAACGTGCGCCGTGACGAAACACAGTTTTCGTCACGCCCTGACAATCCTCGTCCCCCTTGCAAGCCAGCAATGACTGGACTTCCAGCCGATTTCGGACTGCCCTGTCCGAAGTCTGCGGAACGTCAGACGGTTTTTCCGCGCCGGCCGCGCCTATAGATTTGAGTCCAACGCCAGACAACGCATTCCGCGACTGGCAACAGCGATTGACCGGTTAGCTTTCGGAGAACACCATGACCAGGCTTTTTACCCCAGTCAAAGTTGGACCTTATGAATTCGCTCATCGCGTCGTGCTCGCACCGCTGACGCGCATGCGTGCGGAAGAGGGCGCGCGCCCCGGCCCGCTGATGGCCGAATACTATGCGCAGCGGACGTCCGCCGGGGCGTTGCTGATCGGCGAAGCGACCATCGCCGCCGCAAACGGCAACGGCTATCTCGGTGCGCCCGGCCTGTATGAAGACAGCCAGATCGAAGGATGGAGTCAGGTCACCGATGCGGTGCACGCGAAGGGCGGCAGGATTTTCCTCCAGCTGTACCACGCAGGACGCCAGTCGAACGCTGAACTGCAGCCGGATGGACGTCAGCCGGTCGGGCCGTCCGAAGTGCTGCACGGGCGGCGTCGCTTATACGAAGGCAGGCTGGATTCCGAACACGCCGAACCGTGCACTCGAAACGGATGAAATCGCGGCAATCGTCGAGAGTTTCCGCACGGCTGCCCGGCGCGGCGTGAAAGCCGGCTTCGATGGCGTCGAGCTGCATGCGGCGAACGGCTACCTGTTCGATCAGTTCCTTCAGGATGGCAGCAACAGGCGAACCGATGCATACGAAGATGAAAGCCGCAACCCGAACCCGGTCGCCGCCCAGCTGATCCGCTCCCTATCTGGCCCGCTGTAGCACGGTCGAAAACAGGACTTCCTTCAGATTGACGACGGGTGCGGGATCGCGCTGCGCTTTGGCCAGCAGAAACGCACCCTGCATCGACGACACGATGAAGGTGGCGAGCTGCTGACAGTTCGTATCGGCACGCAACTCGCCCGCTTCGACCGCTGCATCGAGGCAATAGGCGACGCACCGTTCGGTTTCAGCAAAAATCGCATTGATACGCGAGCGGATCGGTTCACTGTCGTTCGAATCCGCTACAAAGTTGCCTAGCAGGCAGCCGTTGCGCGAATCGTTCCGGCTGATGAGCTTGATGTGGACATCGATGTACTTGCCCAGCCGGAACAGCGGCTTGAGTTCGTCATTGCACAGCGTGTCGCGAATGTCGCAACGGGCGGCCGCAAAATAAAGCTCGATCACTTCGAGCCCGAACGCTTCCTTGGACGTGAAGTGATTCGTGAACGAGCCATGCGGCACACCCGCAGCCTGGACGATGTCCCGCACGCTCGCGCCGTTGAAGCCATATTCGTGGAGAACACGCATGCCCTCGGCGAGCAGCGTGTCTTTATGTGAAGGTTTCGGCATGGTCGCAAAGCAGTCTGGTAATACGGACGGTCGTATTATGTCACGCCTTGGTGATGTCGATCTGCACACCCGAGCCGTTGCGCTTGCCGCCCTCGACGTGCACCGAAACGACCGCGCCATCGGGCAACCGACCGGCCAGCACAAGCTGGTCAGGGGTCGACGTCGACAGTACTTCGCCGGTCTCAGCGATCGTCACCTGCTCGAACTGGTTGACGCAGAGCGCCGCGACGCTCTGCGGCCAGCCGGTTGCTGATGCTGGTAGCGCTTGCCAGCGCGAATTACAGCCCGGCGAGCTGGTCGTTGAACTGCGTGACGAATGCGGCCTCGTCCGGACCTGCGTTGTTGCGCATCGGGCGGGCAATCTCGACCAGGGCTTCGTCGGCATCCGTGCCGAGTTCATGCATGGTCTGCTCGATGAATGGCGCAAGCGGCATCGCACGCGGCTCGTCCTTGCTGTTGAGCAGGTCGGTTTGTACCCACGGCGGCGCGATCTCCACCACGCGCACTGACGTGTCTTTCAGCTTGTAACGCAGCGATTGCGTGTACGAGTGAATCGCGGCCTTCGTCGAAGAATAGACGCCGGATATCGCCATCGGCACGAAGCCGAGCACCGACGAGACGTTGATGATCGTCGCGTCGTCCTGCTGCTTCAGGTGCTCGACCAGTGCGCCCGTCAACCGGATGGGCCCCATCAGGTTGGTGGTGAGGGTCGAGACCAGCATGGCGTCGTCGACCGGCTTGCTGAGGTCGTCGATCTGCATCACGCCGGCGTTGTTGATCAGCACGTTCAGCGCCGGCCAGGTGGCCGTCAGCTCGCGTGCAACCGATGCAATGCTTTGCGGATCGGCGATGTCGAGTTCGATTGACTGCATGCCAGGGTTAGCGGCGATCGTCTCTTCGAGGTTCGCCTTGCGACGGCCTGCGATGATGACCTGGTTGCCGAGTCGATGGAATGCTTCCGCGAGTCCGCGGCCGATGCCGGATCCGCCGCCAGTGACAAGGATGGTATTGCCAGTGAGTTTCATGGGATGTCTCTCAAGGTAGATGGATATCGGCCCGTCCGGAAAGATCAGCAACGGGCGATGACGAAATATGGACGAACGTATTACCTTGATAAAGAAGCTCATTCCGAATGCAGTTTTCCGCCAGAGCTAACAATGATCTTTCGTGGGTAGACGATAGATTTCGTCCGTCACGGCCTCGCCCTGGTCGAATCTGCGGCGCGCAACAGCCGGAATCACCCCTTGGCGAGGGGAAATCTGGCATCGGCTTTGTCGCTCGCAAACAGACACGATAAAGTGATGGTCCGTATGGTTGACTCAGGAGACTCGATGTATTTGCGACGCGTGATACTGTGCTTGTTTTTTTCAGGGTTGGCAGCTTCGGCAGCTGAGGCCAGGACTGTCTGTACGGCAATCGCCGATGCGAAGACGGGAAAAATCTTGCTGCAACAGGGAAACTGTACCGAACGGGTGACCCCCGCTTCGACGTTCAAGATCGCGATCAGTCTGATGGGCTATGACTCGGGTTTTCTGAAAGACGAGCACACGCCGACGTTGCCGTACCGCGAAGGTTATGTTGATTGGGGTGGCGAAGCCTGGAAGCAACCGACAGATCCAACGCGGTGGCTCAAATATTCGGTCGTCTGGTTTTCTCAGCAAGTGACGCATGCTCTGGGATCGGAGCGCTTCGCGCAATACGCGAAAAAGTTTAACTATGGGAATGCCGACGTATCAGGCGACCCCGGCAAGCACAATGGTCTCGATCGCTCCTGGATCGCGTCGTCATTGAAGATTTCTCCCTTGGAGCAAATCGCCTTCTTGCAGAAGTTCGTTGACCGTCAATTGCCCGTGTCCCCGACTGCGTTCGACATGACGAACCGGATCGTTGAATCGACCACGCTCCCCGATGATTGGACGGTTCACGGCAAAACTGGCATGGCTTATCCGCGCGAACCCGATGGAACATTTGACGAAGCCCATCCCCACGGCTGGTTCGTTGGATGGGCAACGAAGGGGGACGATACGCTCGTGTTCGCCCGCCTCATTCAGGACGACAAGAAGGAGTCTGGCACGGCTGGAGTGCGGGCACGAGACGCGTTTTTGAACGAACTACCGTCACTCGTGGGTCACTATCGTCCCAAATCCAGAACTTGAGTTTCGATGTTCCGGATGACACTCTCGCAGGCGGGCGCGCCGGTTTTCAGATGGACCACCAGATCATAAGTGGTCGACGGGCGCGTCAACATAAGGCATGTGGCGTCGCTCTCCGTCACACGTGTCGCGTGCCAGATGTTCCGCCGCATGCAAAGACCTCTTCCGACGGGAATCGCGAATGCCCGCAGCGAATCCAGATCCGGCTCGCCGTCTTCGGATGAAGTCGCGACGATATGCACGACTGGCGCCGTCAGCGGTACGATGGCCTGCTGTGTCAACCGGTGCATTTCGAGCGATGAGAATTTCTCGTCGCGATTCCGGTAGGTTACCCAAAGGATTTCCGTCTCGCCCGGCGCGCCGGTGTCGAACAGATGCTCGCGCCAGAAATCCGACGCGGAGCTGACGAACGACGGTGTGTCGCTATCGGTGCTGACGGGCTTGCCGAGCATCCAGCCATACGGCTCGCAACGGGGCACCTCGAGTGGTTCGACTGGAATGGCAAGGGTGGTCGGCATGTTGGCGTACTCGCATAGGTAATGGAATCGTTCACGGGCGCGCGATTGAGTCGTCAGTGGGCGGGAACAGCGCGAATTCGGGTCCGTGTTTCAGGCTGAAGTCGAGCACCACGTTGAGAGCGAGTCGTGTGATCGACTCGGAAAGCAGGCTATCGGGCGTGCGCCGAAACGCGGCGAGGAGCGGCAACGCGGGCACCCGATGCGTCACTTGCAGCAACTGCAACTGACCCGCTTCGAGTTCACGCATCACGAATGCGGGCGGCAGCACCGCAATGCCGAATCCGTCGACGACGAGCCTGATAATGGCGGCCACCGACGACAGGCAGTTGATCTGCACCTGCACGTCTCCACTCGCAGCGAACAACCCGGCGAGAAACTCGTGCGGCGGCGAATGACGCGCGAAGCTGATCACCGGGTAAGCGGCCAGCTCCGCCTCCGTCAACGCTTGCCCCGACAGATTGAACGCCGGACTTGCCATCCAGCGCATCGGAAGGCTGCCCAGGGGGACATTCGTCATGTCGGAGCCCGTGACACCCGTCGTCTGAAACGAAACGTCGATATGGCCATTGAGCAGTTGCGTCGACAGGTTGGATGACGTGTCGCTGGTCAGTTCGATCACAAGATTCGGATATTCGTCGCGGATGCGCTTGAGCAGATCCGGCAGCCACGTGTGAACGATCGATTCGATTGCGCCTAGCCGCAGCAGCCCCGAAACCTTCGAGCGGTCGCCGACGCTCGAGATCATCGCCTGATTCAGCTTCAGCATCTGTTCGGCGAACGGCAACGCTTTCGTACCGTCTTGCGTGAGCGTCGCGTCCTTGGGGCCGCGCTCGAAGAGCCGCACGCCCAGCTCCTGTTCCAACGCGGAAATGCGGCTGGAAATCGCCGCCTGGGTCGCGTGAAGGCGCTCAGCGGTCAGACGAAAACTGCGTAGCCGAGCCAGCCAGACAAAAGTTTCGAGAAATCGCAGATTCATTCACAACCCTGACATGGCAAGCCCGAATGGTCCAGTGTAACGCCGCGTCTCGCGCCGTGTGACAAGAAAAATTTCTCCTGCACGACAACTTTAATTTGTTGGACACGGGCGCGCCAGGCGCCAAAACTTCGCAAGGAATGTCGATCAAGCCGCACAACTGCGCTCGGCAAAATGGCTGTCAAACGAAAGGACGTTGCAATGAAAAAAGTGGCATGTGAAATCGAAGGCGGTACGCCTGTTGAAGTGACAGTGAGCCGGCTCGTGATCGCGGGCTGGGCGGGCAGGGACAGCGCCGAGGTCGAGCGTCATATCCGCGAACTGGAAGCGATCGGCGTGCGCAGGCCTTCGGCCGTGCCGTGCTTTTACGAAGTCACGCCCGAGCTGCTGACGACGTCGGAGAGAATCGAAGTGATCGGCGAGCATTCGTCGGGTGAAGTCGAAGTCGTGCTGATCCAGACGGAGGCGGACGGCCTGCTTGTCGGCATCGGCTCGGATCACACGGACCGCAAGGTCGAGGGTTATGACGTCGCCGTGTCGAAACAGATGTGCGCGAAGCCGCTCGGCCGGACGCTCTGGCGATATTCGGAAGTGGCTGCGCATTGGGATGCGCTGATCACGCGTAGCTGGCGCATCGATTCGACTGGCGAGCGCATCCCCTATCAGGAAGGCACGCTCGTGCAGCTGATGCATCCTGAGCCGTTGATCCGGCGTGCGTTCGGCGCAAGCTCGATGATTCCGCAAACCGTGCTGTTCTGCGGCACGCAGCCGGCGCTCGGACCATTGACGCCGGCGGGCGCTTACGAACTGGAGCTGCACGACCCCATACTCCGTCGCAGCCTTCGACACCGCTATTCGGTCGATGTGCTTGCGCACACGGAGTGACCGGAATGCACACCATCCGTCAAACAGGCAGGGCGCTTGCGGCAAGTGCGGTATCGGCGGGCGAGTTGCTCGACGCGAGCCTTGCTGCCATCGATGCTGAGCTGGCGCGCGGCGGGTCGACCTACACGCATGTCGACCGGGCGGCGGCGCGCGAAGCCGCGTCCGGCAGTGACGCTTTCCGCGCTCGGGGCTATGTGCCTTCGGCGCTCGCAGGCGTGCCCGTGTCAGTGAAAGACCTGTTCGACGTCAAAGGCCAGGTGACGACGGCAGGCTCGCGGATTCTGCGCGGCGCGGCGCCCGCTGTGCGCGACGCAGCCGCCGTGGCGCGGTTGCGCGAGGCGGGCGCGGTGTTCGTCGGCCGCACGAATATGAGCGAGTTCGCGTTCTCGGCCCTCGGACTCAATCCTCACTATGGCACGCCGCTCAATCCGTTCGATTCTGGCCGTCTGGCGGGCGGCTCCAGCTCCGGGGCGGCGACATCCGTCGCGCTCGGACATGTCGCAGCCGCACTCGGCACCGATACGGGTGGATCGGTCCGCATTCCTGCCGCGTTTTGCGGTCTCGTCGGTTTCAAACCGACAGCAAGGCGCATTCCGCTCGACGGCGCGGTGCCGCTGTCCACGTCCTTCGATTCAATCGGATCGATCGCGCGAAGCGTCGACTGTTGCGCGCTGCTGGATGGCGTCATTTCGGGGCAGGCGCTCGATACAACGCCGCGCCCGCTGACGGGGCTTCGCTTCGGGGTTACGTTGGACTATGTCTCGGACGACCTCGACGAGACCGTGAGCATCGCGTTCAACCGCGTGATCGGCATGCTCAGGCGCGCGGGTGCGTCAGTCGAGCGCTTTGCGTTTCCGGAGTTGCATGAGGTTGCTGGCCGCCGTCCGCTCGCGGGCATCACGGCGGCGCAGGCGTGGGCGTGGCATCGCGACCACGTCGCGCACCATGCCGAAGGCTATGACCCGCGTGTTCTCAAGCGTTTGCGCGTCGGGGAAGGGCGTAGCGCCGCCGACTATATCGACCTTCTTGCCGCGCGCGAGCGCTTCGTGCGCGATGCGCGTACGAGACTTGCGAAATTCGATGCATGGCTGATGCCGACGGTTGTGATCGTGCCGCCGGTGATTGCAGGCGTCGAGTATGACGATGAGGCATTTTTAGCCGTGAACGCGAAGGTGCTGCGAAACCCGAGCGTCGTGAATTTCATGGACGGCTGTGCGCTTACACTGCCTTGCCACAACGAAGGCGAATTGCCCGTCGGCCTTTCGATTTGCGGACCCGCGCTCGCCGATGCATCGATTCTATCGATCGCGCGGAGCGTCGAGGGATTGCTGCGTGTGAGCGCGCCTGTTGCGGCGGCATAAGGTTTGTTTATCGGCGGCAAAAAGAATTTGTCGTTGGACGTGCAATTACGGCGACCGAATACTGTTTTTCAGGCGCATCCCGATCGACAGGGCGCCATTCAAGACACCCATTACCGAAGTGAGGCAGCCTGTGAATTCTACTTTTCGTTCCGTGGTCGGCGTGGTCGTGCTGGCCGCCATTCATGCGTCGGTGTATGCGGCCGACGCTGCTCCCGCTGTCGTGCTGATCGGCCACGCAGCGCCGCTCACCGGCCAGCTCGCGAACATGGGCAAGGACAGCGAGAACGCAGTGCGCCTCGCCATCGATGAAATCAACAGTCAGCACCCGGTTATCGACGGCAAGCCGGTGCGCTTTCAGCTCGACTCGCAGGACGATGCGGCCGATCCGCGCACAGGCACGCAGGTCGCGCAGAAACTGGTAGACGATGGTGTTGTCGCTGTGGTCGGCGACATCAATTCCGGCGTGTCGATTCCCGCATCGCGGATCTATAGCGAAGCGCAGGTCGTGCAGATTTCCCAAGGCTCGACGAACCCCGCGTTTACGCAGCAGGGCTACAAGACGACGTTTCGCGTGGTCGCGACGGACGCATTGCAGGGACCGGCGCTCGCTCGTTACGCGCTGAACTCATTGCACGCGAAACGTATCGCCGTGATCGACGATTCGACGGCTTATGGACAGGGGCTGGCCGACGAATTCGTGAAGGCCGCGAAGGCAAACGGCGGCACGATCATCACGCGCGAAGCGACCAACGACAAGGCTACCGATTTCCGCGCGATTCTTACCAGGATAAAAGGCATGCGGCCCGATGCCATCATGTATGGCGGCTCGGACGCGACAGCGGGGCCGCTGGCGAAGCAGGCCGCGAATCTGGGCATCACGGCGAGCGTGCTCGGCGGCGATGGAGCGTGCACCGACAAGATGGTAAGCCTCGCGGGTGACGCGATCGGCAACGTGGTCTGTTCCGAGGCCGGACTCGCGCTATCGAAGATGCCGAAGGGTCAGGAATTCGACCGCCGCTACACGGCGCGCTACAACGTGCCGATCGATGCCTATGCCCCGTTCGCCTACGACGCCGTCTACGTGATCTACGAGGCAATGAAGCGTGCCAATTCGACCGAGCGCGCCAAGGTTCTGGCTGCGATGCCTGTCACCCAGTATGACGGCGTGATTGGTCGAATCGCTTTCGATCCGCATGGCGATCTGAAAGACGCGGCCATCACGATTTACCAGTTCAAGGATAAGAAGAAAACGGTCATGGATGTCATCCGGATGTAACCGACGCGTTGGGGCTGTTACTTCGTGATACGTCGCGGGATAGCCTGGCGCGGCGAGCTCGAACCAGGTTATACCAGTCGCGGGTACCAACGAACTCTGGTTCAGGTGACATCTGGCGGGATCCGAATTCGTAGACTATGACGGTGGTGAGCTGCTGTTCAGCGATCTGGCGAACGGTCGCATCGATGCCACCATCGGGCCAGTCGAGCTCGCGCATGTTCAATGTCACCAGTGTCGCTGGATGCATGGCCGGCTCCGTAATCCCGGAGGGAACCGGCCAGCATACCGAGACCAGAACACGACATTTCTATAAAGCTCCCACAACAATGTAGAGGCTAAGTTGTAATGTCCGCTTTTAGCCAAGTTCAAATGTCCGCTTTTTCGCAGCGTAAGCTGACCGGCCGCCGGCGTTCCGGCGCGGG